>CBHCMH010000248.1:0-3898 GCA_965974445.1 uncultured Rhizorhapis sp. | reverse complement strand
GGCGGGCGGCCGAGGCCCTGCTGGCCAGGCGGGGCGACCGCAAGCTGGCCGGTGAGCGATTCGCCCTTCGATTCGAAATAGACGGTGCTGGCGAGGCACTGCATCTCGGAGTCGAGCGATTCGGGCATGCCCTGCTCTTCAACCAGTTCAGCCAGGCTGTCGGCCTCGGATGGGAGAGCGGGTTCGGCGTCGTTCAAGATGCGCGGCGTCACGGTAACGGAGCCGTCGGCGTTGTGAACGATGGAAACGGGGGTCTGCTGCGCTGCGGGAACGGCCGGATGGACATCGGCGGAAAGCGCGCGGCTGGAGACGGATAGGGTGCCTGCCGTGTCGGCGGTGCCCGAAGCGAGTGAGGGATCGGTCGCGACCATTGTGGCGACAAAGGAAATCATGACCGCCACCATGGAGGCGGCCTTAAGACGGAAACTCATAAATCCACTTGTTCGTGCGGTTGGTCGACCCTGAACGCCTTTTGTAACTACGACCCTGCGGCGTCCGGTCGCCCCCCGTCTGCGTGTTCGCCGATTTTGTCCCCCCTGGGTCCGGTTACGGCAACCTGCGCGTTAAGCTGCGGCGCTCTTCCTTCGGATGGCCGCCCAAGTCAATGGTTAGCAAATTGTTTCAGCGGCGAACCGTTCCGGTTCCGCGATATCAAGCTCTATTATCCATATATCGGGGTCCGATTTTACCCGCCGGTCCAGATATTGAGTGGATTCGTCCGGATTCGCCCCGGCTTCCGGCCCGCAGCGCATCAAGCGATAGCCGCCTTCATAGTCCGGCACCCGCTCAAACAGGCCGAAATCTGCGCCTTTTTCCAGGCAGAGAAGCAAAATGGCGCCCGCCACCTCATCGCCCTTGCGCATGACGGTGGCAAAGCCGCCTTGCTGCCCGGCGCGGCGGACGAGCGCGCTCGCGAGCATCCGGCTGGTCAGCCGGTCAGACATGCGGCGGCAGGTAACCGGGCAGCGAGGATAAGGGAATGTGCGATCGCATGAAGGTGCCGGTCCCGCGCGCGACCTCGTCCCCTTCCGCGTCGATCAGGCGAGCGTCAGCGACGTAAACCCGCCTTTTTCCGCTGATCCACCGCCCCTCGGCAATGACCGGCCCCTCGGTCAGCGGCTTGGTGAAGAGCAGGTTGAAGGCCGTCGTCAGCAGGAACCGGTCGCTGACCAGGCTGTTCGCGGCATAGAAGGCCGCGTCATCCAGCATCTTGAAATAGCTGGTGCCATGCACCGCGCCCGCCGCATGATAAAAATCCTCGCCGACGGTGAACTCGATACGGCTGACGCCCGATTCGGGAATGGTCAGGCGCGACTGGAAGATCCGGTTGATCGGCGCGGACTGATAGAGCCGTTCCAGCGCGCGAAAATGCGCTGTCTCGCCGCTGTCGGCGTCGCCACCCCCGGCAGGGCGGGTCCGCGAATCAGGCCGCGTCACGCGCCTCATGGTCGGCCAGAAGCGCGAACAGCGCCTCTTCCGAACCCGCGCCGCGCAGCCGTGCGAGATGGCGTTCATCGCGCAGGTAACGCGATACCCGCGCCAGCGTCTTGAGGTGCTCCGCGCCGCTGTCGGCGGGCGACAGCAGGGCGAAAACGACATCAACGGGCAGCCCGTCGACAGCGTCGAATCCCACAGGCTCGTCGAGCAGCACGACGGCGGCGGACATGGCGGACAGCGCATCAAGCTTCGCATGCGGAATGGCGACGCCGCCGCCAAAGCCGGTCGAACCCAGGCGCTCACGCTCCATCAATCGCTCGTAAACGCTCTGTTCGTCCAGATCATAGGCAGCAGCAGCGATCTCTGAAATGCGCTGAAACAACTGCTTCTTGTTGCTGACCGTCAGGCCCCTGGCCAACGCTTGCGGCCGCAGGATATCATCAAAATGGGACATAAATAACTCTGGACCCGGCCGCCTATACAGATCCAGCCGGGCTAAATGTTGCGCCTGAAATCCAAGGCCCGGCCCAATAGAGGCTGGGCTGGCGAAGGTCAACTGCTTCTGGGTTCAACCCAACCGATAGTGCCATCGTGACGCCGATAGACCATGTTATAATTGCTTGTTCCGCTGTTGAGGAACAAGAGGGCGTTGGTATTACGCAAATCGAGCATCATCACGGCATCGGAAACGCTCGTCTCTGGAATATCGACCCGTGTTTCCGCCACGATCAACGGAGATTCGGGGGCTTCCTCTTCCTCATCGCCCGCATGGAAAATCGTGTAGGTAGCGCCATCAATGCCCTCATCGGGCACCCGCGCCGCCTCGGCCGCGATCGCCTTGCCATGGCGATCCTTCAGCCGGCGCATATAGCGCCGCAATTGCTTTTCGATGCGCTCGGCGGCCTGTTCGAAGGCGAGATGCGCGTCCTGCGCCTCGCCCGCGCCCTTCAGCACCAATCCCTGCATGACGTGGCAAATAATGTCGCAGCTGAACCCCTTATGCGGGGCCGAACCGAACGTGACCTGAGCGGAGATCGTACGCGAAAAATATTTCTCGGCCATTGCCTGCAACCGGTCGGTAACATGCACCTTGAGCGCGTCACCCGTATCGACCTGATGTCCGGAAACACGAATATCCATCGTTTTTTCTCCTACCAACCGGCTGCTCGCCTGGAGTCAGCCGGATTCCATCAACCAGTTAATCCGCCCTCCAGCCATAGGGGTTTTTCCAGACCCGCGATGAAGGCGGCATGGCGCGCCAGCTCGTCGGCGGACGCGCTGTGCGGACGCGCGGCCCGCATGACGCGGCCTTGCGGAACCGTGATCGTCTGTACTTCCACGCGCGTTTCGACCTCGACACCCAGCACCAGCCCGATCTGCCGCCCGCCGGTCATCTCGATATAGAGTTGGGCCAGCAATTCGGCATCCAGCAACGCGCCATGCTTGATGCGGTGACTCCGGTCGATGCCGTAACGGGTGCACAGGGCGTCCAGGCTGTGCTTGGCGCCCGGATGCAGCGTCCGCGCCATGGCGACCGTGTCGATCATCCTGTCCAGGCTGATGATGGGCCGGCCGCAAAGCGTCAGTTCGTGATTGAGGAAACCGAAGTCGAACTTGGCGTTATGCGCGACCAGCGGACTGTCGCCCAGAAATTCAAGCAATTCATCGACCCCATGGCCGAAAAGCGGCTTGTCCGACAGGAAAATGTCCGAAAGGCCGTGGACGGCCTCCGCGGCCGCCGGCATGGCCCGCTGGGGATTGTAATAGGCGTGGAAACTTTGACCCGTCGGCACCCGGTTGAGGAGCTCTATGCAGCCGATTTCCACCAGCCGGTCCCCGGTCGGGGGGTCGAATCCCGTGGTTTCGGTATCGAATATGATTTCGCGCATGAATCTCTGAGTCTCTTTCGTCCCTTATCGGCCCGCGCGGCGACTTAGACAAGCCGTCAGACGGCGAACTGCAGCCCTTGTTCGCCCAAAAGTCGTACCCGTATCGATGATATAATCCGCGCGGCGGCGCTTTTCAGCGTCTGGAACCTGCAGTTTCTTGATTCGGTTGAATTTTTCCACCGTCATCCCCGGCCGCCGCAGGACGCGCTTGCGCTGCTTCCAGGCAGGAGCGGTAACGACGATCACGCCCGACAGGCCCTTGGGCGGGCCTTTTTCGAACAGCAGGGGAATATCGAGCACCGCCATGGGCCGCGCGCGGTGACGGCGCAGGAAAGACTCACGCGATTTCGCCACGGCGGGATGCACGATATGCTCCAGCGCGCGCAGCTCCTCCGGATGGCCCAGCACGGCCGCGCCCAGCTTCTGCCGGTCGACACCGCCCGGTCCCGTGGTGCCTGGAAAGCGTTCCTCGATCACGGGCACCAGCGCGCCGCCCGGCCCCTGCAATCGATGAACCTCCGCATCGGCATCGAACACCGGCACGCCTTCCTTGCGCAGCATTGCGGCCACAG
>CBHCMH010000247.1:0-3907 GCA_965974445.1 uncultured Rhizorhapis sp. | reverse complement strand
GGAGCTGGCGCGTGGGGGTGCGCTTCCGGCATCAATGGCTGTTTTGGGGAAGGGAGCGGGCATTCACCAAGCAACCCACGTCATCCCAGCGCAGGCTGGGATCCAACAGCCTATCCGCACAAGTCAACGTCTGAGGATAGGTTCACGGATCCCAGCCTGCGCCGGGACGACGCATGGTGAAGCAACAACCCAAAACAGAAACTACTCACCCGCATCTTGATGATCTTGCCGGGATTTGCGGGCGGTTCGCCCTTGGGCAGGGCATCGACATGCTCCATGCCCTCGATCACCTCGCCCCACACCGTATATTGCCGGTCGAGGAAGGTCGCATCATCGAAGCAGATGAAGAACTGGCTGTTGGCGCTGTTCGGATTGGCCGAGCGCGCCATGGAGCAGACGCCGCGCACATGCGGTTCCGAATTGAACTCAGCTGGAAGGTTGGGCCGCTGCGATCCGCTCATGCCAGTGCCGGTCGGGTCGCCGCCCTGCGCCATGAAGCCGGGGATCACGCGGTGGAAGACAACGCCGTCATAAAAGCCCTCATTGGCGAGGCCGCTGATCTGCTCGACATGCTTGGGCGCGAGGTCGGGACGCAGCTTGATGACGACATCGCCGCCTTCCAGGGTCATGATGAGGGTATCGCCGGCCATGATCGTCTCCTGCTTGAGAGATTGAGTAAGGAATGCTCGCCGATATAGGGCCTGCGCACCGGGATGGAAGCCCTAATCGGCGGCCGGACACCGCCTCGCCGCTGGTCTGGATTGAACAAAGCCCAGCCATTGCAATTATATGCTGCATGGGCGAAAGGGATGGCGGTTATAGGCGCGCGAAAGGGAGGCGGCGATGGGCGAAACCGGCACGACGCAGCCGCACCCCGAAATCGAGGAAGAACTGGGCCACGACACAAGGCTGGACGAGGACGATCGGCTGAAGCCTGAATTCGTCTCCTCCGTGCTCGACCATGTGGAGGAAGGGAAGGACGAAGAGGCGCGGGACCTTGTCCGCCCCCTGCACCCGGCCGACATCGCCGACCTGTTCGAACTGACGCCGTCGGACCGCCGCGCCGCGCTCGCCGCCGCGCTCGGCGAACTCGTGACGGCGGAGGTGTTGTCCGAACTCAATGACTATGTGCGCGATGACCTGATCGGCGCTCTGGCGCCCGAACAGGTGGCGGAAATCGCGACCCAGCTCGATACCGACGACGCGGTCGCGATTATCGAGGATATGGAGGAGGAGCACCAGCAGGCCGTCCTTGAGGCGCTGGACCCCGAAGATCGCGCCGCGATCGAGGACGCGCTCTCCTACCCCGAAGAATCCGCCGGGCGGTTGATGCAGCGCGATCTGGTCGCGGTGCCTGAATATATGACGGTGGGACAGGTCATCGATTATCTGCGCGAGCATGGCGACCTGACCACCGATTTCTGGGAAATCTTCATCGTCGATGCGCAGCACAAGCCGATCGGCACCTGCCAGCTTTCCTGGATTCTCCGCTGTCCGCGCAACATCCCGCTATCCGACGTCATGAAGCGGGAACAGACGCTGATCCCGGTCGATATGGACCAGGAGGAAGTCGCGCTTCGTTTCCAGAAATATGCCCTCATCTCCGCCGCGGTCGTGGATGGCAGCGGCCGCCTGGTCGGCATGATCACGGTCGATGACGTGGTCCACATCATTCAGGAAGAAGCGGGCGAGGACATTCTCCGCCTGTCGGGTGCCGGCGAAGGCGACATCAACGAGCCGATCCGCGACAGCTACAAAAGCCGTGTGCGCTGGCTGGTCGCCAATCTGGGCACGGCGCTGGTCGCCTCCACGATCATCGCCTTCTTTGAAGGGGCTATCGAACAGATGGTGGCGCTTGCCATTTTGATGCCCATCGTCGCATCCATCGGCGGCAATGCCGGGACGCAGACGATGGCGGTCGCCGTCCGGGCGCTCGCCATGAACCAGCTGACCCAATCCAACACTTGGCGAATCGTCTGGCGCGAAATCCGCGTCGCGGTGCTGAACGGTTTCACCATCGCGCTGCTGATCGGCCTGGGCGTGGGCCTGGTGTTCGCCAATGCCGAGCTGGGCGTCGTCGTTGCCTGTGCGATGCTAGTCAACATCGTTGTTGCCGGTTGCGTTGGCGTCATGGTGCCGGTGCTGTTGGAACGTTTCGATCAGGACCCGGCGGTCGCTTCATCGGTCTTTGTCACCATGATCACCGATTCCATGGGCTTTTTCGCCTTCCTCGGCCTTGCCGTCGCCAGCGGCATGGTCAGCATGGGCTGATTGATCTGTCCGCACCTTGATTGCCGCCTGCCGGACGCCATCTCTCCCTTATGCCCGTCCATCTTACCAAGATCGCCTTTCGATGCGAAAGCGCCGCGAACCTCAGGGCTTGGCTGGAATCCCACGCCGATGCGGGGGAGGCGCATCTCACCACCCGCTATCTGCCGAAACGCCATGCCGAAATGGCGGGCGGATCGCTTTACTGGATCTTGAACCACCGCTTGATCGGCCGCAGCCCTATATTGGGCTTTGCCGACGCGCCCGATGGCCGCGTGTGGATCAGGCTGGAGCCGCGACTGATCCCCGTCCGCTCAACCCCGAAACGCGCGCATCAGGGCTGGCGCTATCTGAGCCAGCAGGACGCGCCGCCCGATCTGGATGGCGGCGCGGACGATGTAGCGGAGATGCCGGCCCAGATGCTCGGCGACCTCACCCGGCTCGGGCTGGTCTGACCCAGGTCTAAAGCGTCGCGTTAGAACGGCAGCCAGTCCTGCTTTTCCGTAAACTTCATATAGCCGACATTGGCGCCCAGCCGGTATCCGACACCCAGGCGGATCGGGATAAGAACGACATCCCCGCGCCGCAAATAGCTGGCGGTAAATCCGCCGACCAGATAGGCGGCACCTTCTCCCGCCGGATAGCGTTGGAAGATGTCCTGCGTATCATAGAGATTGTAGACCAGAACAAAGCTTTTGGACGCATTGCCGCCGACATCGAAGCCGACCGATGGTCCTGTCCAATAGACCTCCCGCTGCCCCTCGACCTTGTGAAATAGCGTGCCCGAGCCATAGCGCAGGCCGACAACGAACGCGCCACTTGCTTCCCGTCCCGCGACATAGGCGTTGGGCTCGCCCTGGTCCTTCAGGATCTTTTCAATGATGCCGGCCAGCCCCTCGGCGCCCTTGCCGAACACGCCCTCCGCCGCACCAATCAGGTCGTCCTTTTGATACACGGCGCTTTCTGCCGCAGCCGGCTCCGTCGTTGCGGGAGCAGCGCCGCCGGTGACCGCGCCCTGCGTTCCGGCCTGCTCGTTATAAACGTCGCTATCGACCGGCACGTCCGGTGCGGACGAGGCCGGCTGTCCCGAAGAAGCGGTCGGCGCGCCTGCATTGTCCTGGGGCGGGAGCGGGGCAAGGTCGGCATCGATCGCGCTGTTCGGATCGATCGCGCGCATCTGCGCATGAACAGGCGCCATGCCAAGCGCCAGGAGGGCAAACATGCCGATAAGGCCGTTGGTCATTGAGCGCATCACAATCCATCCCCCGCAAAAAACAGTCCGGCCGGATTATCGCTTCGCCACATGAAACAGCAATGAACGGGCGGTGACCCGAGTCGATTTTGCGCCCGATGGGGCAAAATCGGACTTGAATCGGGGGAAAACCGCATGTCGGCCTTGCCTCAGGCGAAAATAATCCATCGCTGGACGATAAGCCGGCAAAGCCCGGTTGATAAGGGCCTCGCGCCCCGCTATAGCCCCAATCCTTGAAAGCCGCCGCGCCTTGGTCGCGCGTGCCAGCGCGGAGACGTGGGTGAGTGGCTGAAACCAGCGGTTTGCTAAACCGCCGTGCTGAGAATTCGGCACCGAGGGTTCGAATCCCTCCGTCTCCGCCATTTCATTGTTTTCCTCCATTCGCGA
>CBHCMH010000246.1:0-3912 GCA_965974445.1 uncultured Rhizorhapis sp. | reverse complement strand
GAGCGGCGTATAGGGCCGAACGCCCTCGACCATCTCGATCGTGGAATCGATCCAGAACAGGGGCGCGATCTCGACGATCCCGCCGATCGTCACCACCAGCAGCGACAGCACCGCAAGCAGGGTGACGTTGCGCTCGATCCTGGAGTGGCTGAAGAATTTGCTGGCCATGGGTTTGTCCTATTCGGCGGCAACCGGGATATATTCCGGCTCATTGGCGGGTTCGCGGCCGTCCCCCCCCCGCCGGCCCCTGGGCGGCAGCGGGCGGTCCTTGGCGGGATCGAACGGCGCGTCGCTCAGCGGCTTTTCGTCGCGCAGGCGCCCACGGACCGTCTGGGTGATGTTCCACACCATGATCACGAAGCCGGCGAGGTAGAGGAGGCCGCCGGCGGCGCGGATCAGGTAGAGCGGGATCATCGCCGACACGACCTCGCTGAAGGAGTAGACGAGGTAGCCGTCGGCTCCATATTCGCGCCACATCAGCCCCTGCATGATGCCCGCGACCCACATCGCCGCGGCGTAGAGAACGATGCCGAGCGTCGCGAGCCAGAAGTGCCAGTTGACCATCCGCAGCGAGTAGAGCCGGCTGCTGCCCCACAGGCGCGGCGCCAGGTAGTAGATGCAGGCGAAGGTGATCATGCCGTTCCAGCCGAGCGCCCCGGCGTGGACGTGGCCGATGGTCCAGTCGGTATAGTGCGACAGCGAGTTGACCGCCTTGATCGACAGCATCGGCCCTTCGAAGGTCGCCATCCCGTAGAAGGCGAGCGCCATCACCATCATGCGGATGATCGGGTCGGTGCGGACCTTGTCCCACACGCCGTTGAGCGTCATCAGGCCGTTGATCATGCCGCCCCAGCTCGGCATCCACAGCATGATCGAAAACACCATGCCGAGCGTCTGCGCCCAGTCGGGCAGCGCGGTATAGTGCAGGTGATGCGGTCCCGCCCAGATGTAGAGGAAGATCAGCGACCAGAAGTGGATGATCGACAGCCGGTAGCTGTAAACCGGCCGTTCCGCCTGCTTCGGCACAAAATAATACATCATCGCCAGAAAGCCGGCGGTCAGGAAAAAGCCGACGGCGTTATGGCCATACCACCATTGCGTCAGCGCATCCTGCACGCCCGCAAAGGCGCTGTAGCTCTTGCTGCCCAGCAGGCTGGCGGGCATGGACAGATTGTTGACGACGTGCAGCATCGCAATCGTCAGGATGAAGCTCAGGTAGAACCAGTTGGCCACATAGATATGCGGCTCGCTGCGGCGGATGATGGTGCCGACGAAAACCGCCAGATAGGCGACCCAGACAATTGTAAGCCACAGGTCGATATACCATTCGGGTTCGGCATATTCCCGCGCCTCGGTAATGCCGAGCAGATAGCCGGTCGCCGCCAGCACGATGAAGAGCTGGTAGCCCCAGAAGACGAAGCGCGCCAGGCTGGGAAAGGCCAGCCGCGCGCGGCAGGTGCGCTGCACGACATAGAAGCTGGTCGCGATCAGCGCATTGCCGCCAAAGGCGAAGATGACGGCCGAGGTGTGGAGCGGCCGCAATCGGCCGAAGCTGGTATATTCAAGGCCAAGGTTGAGCGCCGGAAAGGCCAGCTGAAGCGCGATGAACAGCCCCGTCGCAAATCCCGCAATGCCCCAGAAGAGGGTCGCAATGACGCCCCAGCGTACCGGGTCATCGTCATATTTCCCCGTATCGGCAGGCACCCGCAGGATGCCCTGCGCGATCGCGCCATAATCGGCGCGGGTCATGGTGGCCCACATCGCGATCAGCGCAGCCAGCGCGACAATGCTCATATGCACCGCAAAGCCGGTGTCGGCGGCGAAGATGGCGGCCATCGCCGCGAGCAAGGCAGCCGCCAGCCAACCACCGGATTTGATTACCAGATTTTCCATAGCCTTCCCCGCTTCGGCGCCTATGCCCAGCTTCCCCGCGCTGCTGCACTGCAGCACCGCTCGACGCATTGACTCATGTCAAACCGGGGAAAGTTCGTCTCTACGGGAAAGTCCGTAGCGTCCTGAATTGCGGGCGGAATGGAGGTGCCGCATGGCCGCTTTCGATCATGCAGAAAAAAGGAGGCGAACGAATGATACGTCCGCCTCCAGGTGAGGAGCTCTTGAATTCGGGAAATTCTAGAATCGCATGCCCAGGCCCACGCCCGCAACAATGGGGTCAAGGTGCACGCGCACCCGCTGCACGCCCGCTGCGGTGGTGGTGAGGCGCGCGGTGGTGTCGATGTCGATATATTTGATGTCGAAATTCACGAATATGCGCTCATTCAGATCCACGTCCACGCCTGCCTGAAGCGCCCAGCCAAAGCTGTCGGACATATGCACTTTCGTGGGTCCGACCGCTCCTTCCAGCGCGCCCGAAGCGTCCTCGGAATAGAATAGCGTGTAGTTGACGCCCGCACCGACATAGGGGCGCACCGGCCCTTCGGCGATGGGATGATATTGCGCTGTCAGCGTCGGCGGCAGCACCCAGGTGGAGGCGAGCTTGCCGATGGCGCCGGTCGTGCCGGTCGTGCCGCTGGCGCTGTGTTTGGTGGTGGCGGCGATCAGCTCGAACCCGATACGGTCGGTCGCCATATAGCTGATGTCGATTTCCGGCATGACGCTGTTATCGACCTTCACCTCCTCGCCGGGAAAGCCGGGCAGCACGCTGCCGCTGCCCTCATTCGGCGCGACCATGATGGCACGCACGCGGACCAGCACGTCCCCCTGCTTTGCTTGCGCCGGCATGGCAAGAAGCGCGGCAGCAGCGGCGGCGGGTACGAATAAAAGCTTCATCATCATTGTCTCCATCCCTGAACGATTGCCGTGGAGATGGAACGGAATGGGGGGCGTTTCATTGACGCGGCGCAACGATTGGCTTGACCAAGGTCAATGAAAGCGGGAGCGCCGGACGTCATGGTTGCGGCATGTGGCCCTATTATCCCGAACTTCTGGCGGCACCTGTGCCGCGCTACACAAGCTACCCCACTGCCGCCGAGTTCACGGAGCAGGTCGGCGCGGCGGATATGGAGCGGGAACTCGCGCGCGTCGAAAGGGACGCCTCGCTTTCCCTTTACGTCCACATTCCCTTTTGCCGCGAAATCTGCTGGTATTGCGGCTGCAACACCGGGGCGGCCAACCGGCGGAACCGGCTTTCGGCCTATCTGGAAGCGCTGGACCGGGAAATCGCGCTGGTGTCGCGAAAGCTCGGGCATCGCGGCATCGTCCGCCACATCGCCTTTGGCGGCGGCAGCCCCAACGCCATCGCACCGGTCGAATTCGTACGGCTGCTTCAGCACATCCTGCTGAGTTTCCCCCACAACGATCCTCAAATTGCGGTAGAGGTCGATCCCCGCATCCTGGACGATCAATGGATTTCCGTGCTGGGGGCGACCGGCGTGCACCGTGTCAGCATGGGCGTCCAGACCTTTGCCCCCCATGTGCAGCAGGCCATCGGGCGGGTGCAGCCCGCTGCCATGATCGAAAGCGCCACAGCACGCCTGCGCGCTCAGGGCATTGAGTCGATCAGCTACGACCTGATGTACGGGCTGCCGGAGCAGAGCCTGGGCGATCTGGACGATACGCTGGAGCGCAGCATCACGCTGGCCCCCGAACGGATCGCGCTGTTCGGCTATGCCCATGTGCCGCAGCTGCTCCCGCGCCAGCGCCGGATCGACGCGACCCGGCTACCCGGACAGGCGGAACGCTTCGCCATGGCCGGCCAGGGTTTTGACCGCCTGAATGCCGCCGGCTATGACGCTGTCGGCTTCGATCATTTCGCGCTTCCGCAGGACGCACTGGCCCAGGCATGGCGCCAGGGGAAACTTCGCCGCAATTTCCAGGGCTTCACCGCGGACCCGTCGGCAGTGTTGATCGGCCTTGGCGCCACCGCGATCAGCAGCTTTCCGGGCGCGATCATTC
>CBHCMH010000245.1:0-3939 GCA_965974445.1 uncultured Rhizorhapis sp. | reverse complement strand
CCTTCCTCCCGCAATGCGGTGATCGAGCCGTTCCAGCTCGAGGAATCCGCGTAGGCACCGTGGACCAGGACGATGGTCTGCTTGGCGGGCGTGGTGTTCATGGTGTCGTTCCTTTCATGGCGGCGTCTGCCGCTCCCGTGACGATTCCGTCCTCTTCTGCAACGCGTTTAGCGTGCAATATATTGCATGCAGTCTAGAGTCCCACCGAGTCGTGTGCAATATGTTGTATGCCCATTCCCACGAATCATCCGCCCGTCGATCGGGCCCTCCTCAGGGATGACGTCTACGGCCGCCTGCGCGATGCGATCGTCGACGGCACCTTCGCGCCGGGCGAGCAGCTCAAGGACGGCGAGCTTGCAGCGTGGCTCGGCGTCAGCCGCACCCCCGTACGCGAGGCGCTGCGCCAACTGCAGGCAAGCGGACTGGTGGAACTGAACGGTCGCAAGATGCTT
Organism: uncultured Rhizorhapis sp.; assembly: GCA_965974445.1. Classification (GTDB taxonomy): domain Bacteria; phylum Pseudomonadota; class Alphaproteobacteria; order Sphingomonadales; family Sphingomonadaceae; genus Rhizorhapis. The sequence continues at coordinate 3,487 of CBHCMH010000245.1, read as the reverse complement.
GTCGCTCGCATCACCCCGACCCGGACGATGGAAATGTTCGAGGTCATGGCCGAGATCGAGGCTGTCTGCGTGCGTCTGGCGACCTACCGGATGACCCTGAAGGAGCGTGGCGAACTGACCAGGATTCATGAGTCGAGCCTGCGCGCCGTCGAGCGTGGCGATGTAGACACATACGATACCCTGAACGGTGAATTCCACATGGCGCTGTACAAGGCCGCTCATAACAGCTTTCTGCAGGAGGTTGCCCTGTCGGCGCGGGCGCGGCTGGTGGCCTTGCGTCGCGTGCAGCTTCGACAGAAGGGGCGCATGTTGCGGTCGCGGTCGGAACATGACGGGGTTATGCAGGCGATCGCAGAAGGCGATGCCGAGACGGCCTCGCGCCGGATGCGCGCGCACATGCTCAGCGCCGCTGCCGCGTTCGACGCTTACATAACAAAACGGGAGAATGCCGAGTGAATCTCGATTTTTCGGAGGACGAACAGCTCTTTCGCGAGCAGGTCCGGGACTGGTTGAACACTCATGCTCCCAAGGGCCCGCCGCCGCCGATGGGCGTGGAGCGGCTCGCCTACGAAAAGGCGTGGCAGCGCAAGCTTTACGACCATGGCTGGGCTGGCATCGACTGGCCCAAGGAATATGGCGGGCTTGGCCTGTCGCTGATGAAGCAACTGATCTGGTTCGAGGAAGTGTCGCGCGCCCAGGCCCCGGTGGAGGGGAATTTCTTCGTCGCTCTCAATCATGCGGGCCCCACCCTGATCGCCTGTGGCACGGAAGAGCAGAAGGCCCGGTTCCTTCCATTGATCCTGCGGGGGGAAACCCCGTGGTGCCAGGGCTTCTCCGAACCGGACTCTGGCTCGGACCTTGCCTCGATCAGAACCAACGGCGATATCGATGGCGATCACATTGTCGTCAATGGTTCAAAAATCTGGACAACCGCTGCCCATCTTGCTGACTATCAGGAACTGTTGATCCGCACGGATCGCAACAGCCAACGGCACGCGGGGATGACCTGGATAATCGGGGACATGCATCTGCCGGGCGTGACTGTACGGCCAATCAAGGCACTCGATGGCGAAGTCCATTTCTGCGAGGTATTTTACGACAATGTCAGGATCCCGCACTCTCACGTCGTGGGAGAGATCGGGCAGGGATGGTCGGTTGCGATGACGACGCTCAGTTTCGAGCGCGGCACGGCAACGCTAGGTGAGCGGATCGAAATTGGTCGGATCGTCGAACAGTTGATCGTCCTGGCGGGCGCCACGCAGGACGAAAACGGTCGGCCGATGATCGAGAACGGAGCGATTACGGAACGGCTCGCCACGGTCAGGGCCGAAGCAGCCGCGCTGCGTTCGATGACCTATATGACTATCTCGCGCAGCATCCACACTCCGGTGCCGGGGCCTGAAGGCGTCATGGCCGCAATCTATGCGACAGAGCTGGTTCAGCGCGTGCATAAGCTGATGATGGACATCATCGGTCCGCGCGCGCTCGAAATGGATGCGGGCAACCGCTGGCCTCGTCGCTACCTAGCATCCCGCCTGCGGACCCTGGCGGGCGGTACCGCGCAAATTCGCCGGAACATCGTGGGCGAGCGTGTACTCGGCCTGGCGCGGGGGCGCTGATCCAGGTGGCCATGCTGGAAGCGTGTCCGCCACGGTTCGACGATGAGGATTTCCGGGCGCTTGGCCTGCTTCCGCCGGTCGTCCGGACCTGCGGAGCGGTCGTGCCTGCCACGGTGAGCGACGCTCTTGACGAGGCAGTTTGCAATCATCCCAACCGCGAAGCCCTGATTGATCGCTATCGCCGCTTCATTTTCTCAGAGCTCGACGCGGAGATCGATGCCGCCGCCGCAGCACTGGTTTCGCTTGGTGCGCAGCCGGGAGATCGCATCGCCGCGACGGGCCAGAACGCGACAAATCTTGTCGTCGCGTTCCATGCCGTGCAACGCGTCGGGGCGATATGGGTGGGCATCGGAAAGCCGCTCAAGGCCGCCGACAAAGCCGCGCAGCTAAGGGATTGCGGTGTCAGCCTCTATCTCGCGGATGCGGATGCGATGGCGGAACTGACGCCACTGCGCGACACGCTGCCGGATCTTCGCCATATCGTCGGCATAGACCCGACGACGGGGGACTGGAGCCGGGTTCTGGCGGATCATGCTGGTCGAGATTTTCCTCGCCCCTCGATCGATCCCTTCGCGCCTGCGCTGATCAGCTATACCAGTGGGACCACCGGTCGCCCCAAGGGGACGGTCCACAGCCAGTACAATCTTGTGGTCGCCACCCGCAGTCCGATTTCCGGCGTTGCGAGACTGGGCTGTGCCCTTGCGATGACCACCGGCAACATCATGATCAATCACGGGCTGGGAGCATTGAGGCATGGCCAGGCGCTGATCTGCATGGACCGGCTGGATGCCCAGGGCGTACTCGAATGGGTCGCCGCCGAAGCGATCGACGGTTTCCGTGTGCCACCGCCGATCCTTTACGACCTGCTGACCAAACCGGACTATGCGGCGGTCGACCTCTCCGGGCTTTTATATCTTGCGACTGCGGGGGCGCCGCCCTCGGCCCGCCTGAGAGAGTTGTTCGAAGCGCGCATGGGCCGACCACTCGTCAATGCCTATGGTCTGACCGAAGCGCCGGGCGTGGTCACTGAACTCGATCCTCGCGATGGCTGGCAAGAGGGCATGATCGGGAGGCCCCTGCCCCACCTCGATGTCGGTATCCTTGACGATCAGGACCGCGAAGTCGCACCAGGCGAAACTGGTGAAATTGCGGTGCGCGCAATTCAACATGGTGAATGGGCGGGAGCCTATACGCCCATGCTCGGTTACTGGAAGCAACCTGAGGTGACGGCGCAGGCACTGGCTGGAGGCTGGTTGCATACCGGCGACATGGGATTTCGCGACGAGCGCGGCTGCTATTATGTTAATGGACGGCGCAGCGAGATGATCCTGCGGGGCGGAACCAACATCTACCCGGCGGAAGTAGAGCGCGAGTTGCAGGGCGACACCCGGATCCGCGAGACGGTCGTGGTAGGAATCCCGGACGAACGGCTCGGCGAGACGGTGGGTTGCGCCGTTGAATATGTCTTCGGTAGCGATGCAGTCCAACTCGAAACAGACCTGCGTGCGATCGCGACAGCGGCGCTTCCCCGTTACAAGCGGCCGGCTGTGTGGTTCGTGGCTCCGGCTTTGCCACGAAACCATATGGGGAAAATAAACCGCAAGGAAGTTCGGCAGTTATTGCTGGAGGTATTGAATGCCGAGCGAGATGAATCCTCATACAATTGACGGAATAGGAGCAGGAACGTGGCAACTTCGGCAGAATATGGCTTGGGCGAATATGCCTTTCCCCGCGGATGGTTCATGGTCGCTGATGCGGAAAAGGTTACGCAAACCCCGATGAGCGTTCGTTTTTTCGGCGAGGACTTTGTGATCTACCGCGGCGAGAGCGGCAAGCCCTACCTCATCGGGGGACGCTGCGCTCACCGG
>CBHCMH010000244.1:0-3960 GCA_965974445.1 uncultured Rhizorhapis sp. | reverse complement strand
TGGTGGGCCCGGAGGGATTCGAACCCCCAACCTAGCCGTTATGAGCGGCCGGCTCTACCGTTGAGCTACAGGCCCCCACCGGTCGATGCGTGCGAATAGCGGAGGGGTCCGGTCCTTTGCAAGCCCTTATGCCGGATTGCGTGGCGGCACCGCGGCCAGGAGTTCGCCGAGCGATGCCGCCCTGACGCCGCGCCGGTCCATCCGGTTGAGCACTGCGCCCCACCAGCCATAGAAGCGCTTGAGGTCCGCCTGATCGCGGACATAGGGGGTATAGCCAGGTTCCAGCGAAGGCGAATGGAAGGACAGGTTCAGCACGCGCACGCCATCGTCCAGCATGCAATCGATCGCCTCCACGGCGTCGGCGGCTGGGATGCCCTCCGGCGTCAGCGCGACGCGGGTCAGCAGGCCGAATTTCGACAGCGCGCCCGGCACCGGCCCGCACTTTTGCGCCAGCCGGTAAAGCGGTAGCCCAATCGGGCGAAACGCGCCGGTGAAGGTTGTTGAAAGCGGCAGTTCGACCAGCCGCCGGTTCGGCCCCGCCCGATAAGGCACAAGGGGCAGATGATAGAAGTTCGGGCCGCACTGCCCGCGATAGTCGAACAGCGACCGCACCGAGCTGTCGAGCAGGAAGCCCTCTTCCTCCAGCAACCGCGCGCTATTTGGTCCGACACCGTACCGGCCCGCGCGGAAGCTGATCGGCGTCTGGCCCAGTTCCGCCGTAATCCGGTCCCGCAAGGCGCGGATTTTCGCGCGTTCCAGCACTTCGGGCAGCGTGCCGACATAGCTGTTGGCGGTTGTCACTTCCTCCTCATGCGGAGGATTGACCCAGGGATGAAGCTGCGCTCCGGCATCGCAGGCGCCTTGCGCTGCCCAGCCACGGAGCAATTCCACCGCCGCCGGACTTTCCAGGATCGGATAATCGACCATGTGGACCGGCCGGATGCCGGCGCGATTGAGAAAGGCCTGCCCCTCGGCCAGTCCCTTCAGACTGTTGACGCTGTGCCCCGTGCGGGAAAAGGGGCGGTGCCAGTCAAACTCCTCCTCGGTGTCGATGAAGAGGGTGAAGCGGGTGCCGAACTCGGGGGCCAGATCGATCATGTCCCGCGCTTGCGGATAGCGGCTGAAAGCGCCGTCCAGCGGATCAGCCGCCCTTTCTGCAGGAGACACGTTCATTCCCTTCATGCGGCCCGACGAATCACATTACGGGCGCAATCTGGGCTTCCGGGATGAAAATTTCGTAACGGGGGCGGGCTTTGGTGATCTTCTGGTCTAGATCGATTCAACACCGTTCGTCCCGAGCCCTTCGACTGCCCGCAGGGCGGGCGCTCAGGATGAACTTGCCTACGGCAAGTCGAGGGACGCTGGCTCGGCGCAAAGTGTCTCGACTTCGCTCGACACGAACGGGTTCTACCTAAGACGGAAAGTTTTAGACGACCGCTCCATTCTCGCCGGCGGCCACCATCGCCGGCAGGACCAGCGCGAAGCGGTCATCCTCGATGACGAAATTTCCCTTGCCGCTCTTCGCGAGGTTGCGCACCAGGCGGAGGGAAAAGCCGATGCCCAGAAGCGGGGCATCCGGCCATTCGCCGTCCGGACCATAGCCCGGATCGAACATGTCGGTTTCTTCCATTCCCCGAAGCGCCGCCGGGCGGTCCACCGCAAAGACGATGGCATCGCGCCCGTGGCCGACATCATGCCAGCACTCGCCCCGGATCACTTCGCCGGGCGCGGCGACGGACAATATGGCGCGCAGCAGATGCTGGAACATGCGCTCCGCCTGCACCCGGTCCAGCCGAAGCGGCGGCAGATCGTCCTCCGCCGCGATCTGAAGCCGGCCAGCCGCGCCGTGATCGCTGAACCGCGCCGCGAGGCCCAGCAGCAGTTCGGCCGGATCGACCGCCGCAGGCCGCGCCTCGAGATCCCCCCGCTCCATGCGGCTCGCCAGATCCAGATCGTCGAACGTGCCGAGCAACTGGTGGGCATCCGCCACAACATCCTGCGCCAACGCCCGATATTGCGCGCTTACCGGGCCGAACAGCTGGTGATCGATGATTTCGGCAAAGCCCAGAATCGCGTTCAGGGGCGTGCGCAGCTCATGCACCAGTTCGCGCAGAGAATCGCCCCGCAGACCCTGACCAAATGGCCCGTTGGGCGACGCGGCGGTCGCCGTCACTTCATGCAGATGGGGCCGGCGCGCATTGCCCCGGTAGCCCAGAAACCGGCCGGTCTGCTGGTGAAAATAGGGAATGGCCGACATCCGCCATTCACCCTCCAGCGAACCCGCCTCAATGGTGAAGCGCGCATTCCGAAAGGCGGTGCGGTGGCGGAACGCGCCGGCGACATGCCCGTCCGGCCCGGCATTCGCGAACGGCGGGGGCTGCGCGATGGACATGCCGATCAACTGGCCGCGCGACGCGCCCTTCACCCAGTGGATGACGCCATCGACATTGGTTTCAAAGCTGAATTCGCGGACCTCCGGCAGCTTCTGGCTTTGCCGGGAGGTGGCCGGAGGTTCCGCCTGCCCCTCCATGTCGTGGGGCAAGGGCGTCTTGCGCATGGTCGTGAAGCGCTCGATCTGATCGACCAGGCGCCGGATCTGGCTTTCGTCCGTGGCAATCTCGCCTGCTTCGGCCGGAGGATGGTCCTGCTCTTCCACAACGCCCGCCGCAGGGCTCGCCAACACCAGATCGTGCGCGCCGAAACTGGCAAGGGCTCGCCTGGCCAGCGGCCCCAGATCGGAGCGATGGCGCAGCACCCCGCGCGCGGTAGGCGAAAGTTCCGATAGCAGTTCAGCCCAGACGCCATCGGGCAGTTGCGCCCGCGCCATGGCGGCCGCACAGATCGAGGGACGGTCAGCGGCGAAAAAGCGGACAAGCGCGGGTGAGCGAAGGCGGCGGCCCAGGTCGATGACCGTGGAAATCCGCTGCCGCTCATCAACCTGACCCGACAGCTTCGCCAACTCCGCCAGAAGCGCGTCCCGATCGCCTGCGGTCATTCCCGTTGCCATTCCGGCACGATCATATTGCGCCAGCAGATCGACGCATTGCCGCCAGCGGGTTACCGCCGCGCCGCCATTGCGCGGGCTGGCCGACAGGACCGTGTGCAACTGGTCGTTGAAACGCAAATTTCCGTCCCCTGAGAGTCCTAACGGATCGTTAAGCTGTCTGAATAAGCCTGATCGGACGAAAGGGGAATATTCCACTTTGATACGTCGCAAAGTGGGACAATTGCATTTTCCTGAAATATTATTATTATCTCACGCACTAACAGGAAAGGTTGTTACAGACCCATGGCCGGCCCCAACATCGACGATATCGACCTGCAGATTCTGGCCGAATTGCAGGACGAGGGCCGCATGACCAACGTGGAACTGGCAAAAAAGGTCGGACTGACCGCCCCGCCCTGCCTGCGCCGGGTGCGATCGCTGGAGGATAGCGGCGCCATCAAATCCTACCATGCGATGGTCGATCCGGCGACGCTTGGCTATGGCATCACGGTTTTTGCCATGGTCAGCCTGAAAAGCCAGGCCGAGGCCGATTTGCGCGCCTTTGAAGACCATGTCGCACAACTTCCCGAAGTCCGGGAATGCCACATGCTGAACGGCGAAATCGACTTCATATTGAAGGTCGTGGCGCGCGACCTGCAGGGCTTTCAGCAATTTCTGACGTCGCACCTCACGCCTGCGCCCAATGTGGTGAGCGTGAAGACATCGCTCACCATCCGTACATCGAAGAACCTGCCGGGCGTTCCACTGCGCAAGGAGGGCTGAGGCGCGCACATACCCATGCCTGTGGGGGTTGAGCGGACGTTGGCTCCTCCGACTAAGCATGCCCGCTTTGGCTGGCGAGCAGGCTGGTGTCGATCCCGCTCGCCGACCAGGCCGCTGTCCAACGGTCGCGGGGCGGGGTTTCAAATAGCAGGGTATCGGTCGCTGGAGCGACGAACCAGCCGTGGCGCGTC
>CBHCMH010000243.1:0-3978 GCA_965974445.1 uncultured Rhizorhapis sp. | reverse complement strand
ACAACAAATTCTGAATGTGCGCAATTTCATTTTTTTATATATACTTTGAAAGACCAGCCGCTCACGGGACCGAACCCCTCGCTACAGCAGCATTCCGGCCGTATGAATCGCCACACCCACCAGCCCGCCGACCAGTGTCCCGTTCACGCGAATATATTGCAGATCACGGCCGACGGCATTTTCCAGCCGGTCCGTCACCGTCCTTGTGTCCCACCCGCGCACTGTCTCGCTGACCAGTTTCACGATGCCATCGCCATAGCTCGCCGTCGCGCCCACGGCCGTGCGACGGGCGAAGCGGTTGATCATCAGGCGCAGGCGGGCATCTTCCTGCAATGTCCCGCCCAGATGCCGCAACGCCTCGCCAAAGCGCCCCGCCATGGCCGCGCCCGGATCTCTCGCGGCGCGCAGCAGGCTTGCCCGCCCCTGCTCCCACAGGCCGTCGATCCAGCGCTGCATGGCGGGGTTGTCCACCAGTTCGTCGCGGATGCGGGCCACCCGTTCCTGCATCCGGCGATTGGACTGAAGATCCCGCGCCAGTTTCGCCAGCCCCTCCTCAGCCTTTGCACGGAGCGGGTGAGCGGGGTCTGCCGCCATTTCGGCAATCAGCCGGTGCAAACCGCTGATGATCGCATTGGCCAGATTTTCGTCCAGACCCGTCCAGCGCAATATCTTGCCCGACTTCTCATGCACCATTTCGCGAACCAGATGTTCATTGGCATCCAGGATTTTGGCGGCCCATTTGACGATGCCGTCCAGTAGCGGACGGTGGCGCCCATCGCGCATGGCCGCCTCCAGCGCCTGTCCCAGCAGCGGCGCTACGTTGAGGGAACGGAGGCGCTGCCGCAGTCCGGCCTTTACCATGCCGCCCAGGCGTTGGGGGTCCAGGGATTCGAGCAAGTCCGCGATAAGTCGGGACGCGCCCTGCCGAAGCCGCCCGTCGCCCAGGGCGGGCGAAGCAAGAAACCGGCCCGCGGCCGAGGCGACATCCAGCCTGTACATGCGCCGGGCGACCACCGCCGGGGTCAGGAAATTGTCGCGCAGGAACAGCGCCAGCGTATCCCCGATCCGGTCCTTGTTGCGCGGAATGATGGCGGTGTGGGGGATCGGCAGCCCCAGCGGATGGCGGAACAGCGCCGTAACCGCGAACCAGTCGGCAAGTCCGCCCACCATGGCCGCTTCGGCAAATGCCCGGATGAAGCCGATGGCGGGGTGGATCGCTTCGGCGCTCCGGGCCGCCAGATACACCGCCGCCATCAGGACCAGCAGCCCTGTCGCCACCATACGCATCCGCCGTGGCCCATCGCCGGGCACAACGCCGCCACTGGCGCGCAAATGAGCAACCTTCATGACAGCGCAACACTAAACAGGGCTGAACGGTTCACGCCCTGAGCCATAACAGAAGGGCAATGGCGATGGCCAGTCCCGGAAGAGCCGTACCGCCTCACTCCGCCGGCTGCGGAGCCTCAGCCGAGGGCCGGTCGTCACCGGGCTTGAAGGTCAGCAAGCGCTTGCGCAGGTGCGGGCCGATCCATTCCTCTATGTCGATCGCCAGACTGAAACTGGCAGGCACGATCAGCAGCGTGAGAAGGGTGGAAAGCAGCAGCCCGCCGATCACGGTTATGCCCATCGGCGCGCGCCAAGCCGCGTCGCCCGACAGCGAGAGGGCCGTGGGAATCATGCCCGCGACCATCGCCACTGTCGTCATGACAATGGGCTGGGCGCGCTTGTGACCCGCATCGACGATCGCGTCGAGCTTGGCGACGCCCTTGCCGATCTCCTCAAGCGCGAAATCGACCAGCAGAATGGAATTCTTCTGCACAATGCCCAGCAGCATCAGCAGACCGATCAGCACGGGCATGGATATGGGCTGCCCCGCAAGGTGCAGCGCCAGCGCACCGCCCAGCGGCGCCAGCGTCAGGGAACCCATGTTCACGAACGGCGGCAATATCCGCTTGTAGAGCAGCACCAGCACAGCAAACACCAGGAATATGCCCGACACGACGGCAGTGACGAAGTTCTGGATCATCTCCGCCTGCCATTTGGCGTCTCCGACTTCGATCCGGCGGATGCCCTGCGGTAAGTTCATGAGCGTCGGCATGGCGTTGATCTTTTCCATGGCCTCGCTGTTGACGACTCCAGGCGCCAGATCGACGCCGACGACCACGCGGCGAACCTGATTGTAACGCCGGATTTCCGTCGGTCCGGCACCGAACTCCACATCCGCGACAGCCTTGAGCGGCACTGATCCGCCAGATGCGGTCGGCACGGGCAGGTTCTGGATATTCGCCAGATTCTTCCGGCTCTCCTCGTCCAGGGACACACGGATCGGTATCTGCCGGTCGGAAAGCGAAAATTTGGCGCTGTTCTGGTCGATCTCTCCGATGGTCGCGATGCGGATCGTCTGGCTGAGCGCAGATGTCGTGACGCCCAGGTCCGCCGCCAGATCCATATGAGGCCGGATCAGGATTTCCGGGCGCAGCATGTCGCCATGCAGGCGCGGAGCCCGGGTCTCCTTGATCCCCTGCAATTCCTTCACCAATTGCTGCGCCGTCCGGTCGAGCAGTACCGGATCGTCGCCACCCAGCATCAGCGTGATGTCGCGTCCCGAAAAACCGCCGCCTGACTGCGATTTGAAATTGACCCGCGCATCGGCGATGTTGAGCAATTTGGGCGCCACCGCGCGCTCCCACTCGACACTGGACAATTCCCTGTCCTTCTTGAGCGTCAGATAGATGGTGGCATCGGTGGGCTGTACGTCGGCAAAGGCCGCCTCTACCATATTGGGATCGTTGAGCGTGTCGACGACTTGCTGGGTGACGCGGCTGGTCTGTTCCAAAGTGCTGCCCGGCACCATCTCCACTTTCACCTGGCTATAGTCGGTATCGATGTTGGGCTGGAATTGAAACGGCAGTGTGTAGAACGCCAGAACGGTTGCCGCGAATGCCCCGCCGCCGCCGATCAAAACCGTCTTCCACCGGTTATGGAGGGTCCAGCGCAGAATATCTATATACCGGTCCATCAAGGGACCTTCGCCATGACTGGCATGCCCCTTTGCCTTCAGGAAATAGGCCGCGACCATTGGCGTGATCAAGCGTGCGACGGCCAGGCTCATCAGTACCGCGACGACAACGGTCATCCCAAACTGAATGAAGAACTGACCGGAAATTCCCGGCATCAACGCAACGGGCAGGAACACCGCGACAATCGCCATGGTGGTCGCCAGCACGGCCAGACCGATTTCGTCAGCCGCGTCGATCGACGCCTGATAGGCGGTCTTGCCCATGCGCATATGGCGCACGATATTTTCGATTTCCACGATGGCGTCGTCAACCAGCACGCCCGCCACCAGGCTGAGCGCCAGCAGGCTGATCCCGTTCAGCGTGAAGTTCATCATGTCCATGAACCAGAAGGCGGGAATGGCCGACAGGGGTATGGCAAGCGCGGCGATGAAGGTCGCCCGCCAGTCGCGAAGGAACAGAAACACGACGACCACGGCCAGGATCGCGCCCTCGATCATCGCCGCCATGGCCGAATGATATTGCCCCTTGGTGTAATCGACGCTGGTATAGAGCTCCTTGAAATGGACCTTCGGATTCTCTTTTTCCAGCTTGCCCAGTTCCTTGACGGCGGCGTCGAACACCGAAACGTCCGATGATCCCTTTGCCTTTTCCATGCCGAAGCTGGTGACTTGCCGCCCGTCCATCAGGGAAAGCGAACGCTGTTCGGCATACATGTCGCGTACTTCCGCGATATCGCTGAGGCGCACTGTCCTACCGTTGCCGAGCGCGATCTGGGTCTCGCCCAGATGATAGGCGTCCTGCGCATTGCCCAGCACACGCACCGATTGCTCGGACCCGGCGATTTCCGCGCGACCGCCGGTGGCGTTCAGGTTCACCTGCCGAAGCTGCTGATTGACGGCCGCAGCGGTAATGCCCTGCGCCTGCAGCTTGGCGGGATTTAGCAGGATGCGAATCTCGC
>CBHCMH010000242.1:0-3979 GCA_965974445.1 uncultured Rhizorhapis sp. | reverse complement strand
CTTATCGCGCTGCCTGGCTGGAGAATGACGCCGACAGTTTCTCCAGCACGGGCGTGCGCGATGCGTCCGGCGGATCGGGCGCATTTGGCGGACAGCAGATCGAGCTACGCGCCCGCTACTGGATCAGTCCAAAGCTCCTGCGGGCGGAAGCAGGAGGCGCCGTCTTCTTTCAGTGCGGCTTTCTCAAAGACGCGCCGAACGCCAATGGCTATGGCGATGCGCGCTATGGCTATTTCGATTTGACGGCCACCTTCTGAGGGAGAAGGTCAGATGCCCCGCTTCTTCCGGTGGGAGTCAAGGTCCAACACGGTGTCCGCGCCTTCGGGTAGCAGGCCCAGGCGGCGCGCGACTTCCTGATAGGCTTCGACTTCGCCGCCCAGATCGCGGCGGAAGCGGTCCTTGTCCAGTTTCTCGCCGGTCGTCATGTCCCACAGGCGGCAGCCGTCGGGGCTGATCTCGTCGGCCAGGATGACGCGGCTATATTCATTTTCCCACAGGCGGCCGAACTCCAGCTTGAAATCGACCAGGCGGATGCCGATGGCGGCGAACATGCCCGACATGAAGTCGTTCACACGGATCGCCATGTCGGCGATGTCGTGCATTTCTTCCTGGCTGGCCCAGCCGAAGCAGGCAATATGCTCTTCGGTGATCAGCGGATCGCCGAGCGCGTCGTCCTTGTAATAATATTCGATCAGTGTCCGGGGGAGCTGCTGTCCCTCCTCGATCCCCAGGCGCTTGGAGAGCGAACCGGCCGCGACGTTGCGGATCACCACCTCGATGGGGACGATCTCCACCTGCCGCACCAGCTGCTCGCGCATGTTGAGGCGGCGGATGAAATGGGTCGGGATGCCGATCTGGCCGAGCAGGGTGAAGACATGCTCCGAAATGCGGTTGTTGAGCACGCCCTTGCCGCTGATCGTGCCCTTTTTCTGCGCATTGAAGGCTGTCGCGTCATCCTTGAAATATTGAATGATGGTGCCGGGTTCAGGCCCTTCATACAGGATTTTGGCTTTGCCTTCGTAGATCTGGCGGCGACGGGCCATGAGGGGTCCCCCTGCTGGTAGTGGGTGCAACAGAAATAATACGCCCCGGCAACGCGAATCAAGGTGATCAGCGCGGGCCGGGGCTGTTTCACGACGCCCCTTATACGAAAGCCTTTGGCGGCGCAATGTGGGTAGCGGGAGTGGCGGACGCCCGGCATGGATGCGGCCGCCGTCATCAGCGCTCAAACCGCTCCAGCCGATAGCCGAAGCCAAACAGGGTCAGCAGGGCATAGCCGTTTTCCGGCCGCAACCGCAGCTTGGACCGGATTCGCGACACATGCATGTCGAGCGTGCGCGAGGGGAGGCCGGCAACGCTGTGCCACACCGCATCCAGAATATAGGCCCGCGACAAGGCCCGTTGCGCGTTCTGGAAGAACAACAGGGCGAGTGCGAATTCCTTCGACGTCAGGACGATCGGATTGCCGTCGAAGGAAAGGCTTTCGCTTTGGCGGTCGAAGCAATAGCGGCCGAATTGCTGGGGATGGAGCGGCTGGACGACGCGGTGCGCGGAGCGCCGGAGCAGCGCGGCGATGCGGGCCTCCAGCATGTCGCGATTTTCAGGGATCGGCAGACAATCATCTGCTCCTGCATGCAGCGCCTTGGCCATGTCCGCCGCATCCGTTCCTGTAGTGATGACCATGATAGCCGGAGGGACGGTCAGATTGTCTGCCGTCCAGCGCAGCAAATCGGTGCATGACCGATCCGGAAGATTCCAGCTCAGGATCAGAAGGTCGAAAGTGTCGCGCTGCAGCTGTGTGAGAAGATTCATGCCCGAATGAAAAACAGCGGCGCGGTGCCCCATATGCTCCACCACTCCCTTCAGGAAGGCGATAACCTCTGGGTCCCTGTCCGCAATCGCTACGCGCATTGCATCTTTCTACCGGGTTCAAGCCCGAGTCAGGATAAGCCGCCAGTCTGCCCGCAGCCTATGGTGGAGGGCAGGCCGGTATCAATGGCAGGAAACTGACAGGAAAAGCCGTCGCGCGCCAATATTATTACGGATCGATCGGCCTTTTGAATATCTGCTTGGCGTGGCGCGGCCTTTTCCGGCTATAAGCGCGGCCGGGCAAGATAGCGGATCGGATTTCGATTTATACCGGAACGCATTGATCCTGACTCATCCCCCCTCCCCTTCAGGGGAGGGGCCGGGGGTGGGGACTGTCAGCTGGGGGCAGGGTTCAAATAGATGCCCCACCCCAACCCCTCCCCTGAAGGGGAGGGGCTCATGGGTTCTGATCAATGCAGGTCGGTAATAAACGCATGCGGTTCTTTCATTTCCTGATCATGGCGGCGTTCATGCTGCTGGTTTCTCCCGCATCGCGCGCCCAATTACCCTCCGGCGACGGGACGCTCAACGTGCCTGCCCGGCTGATCGCGGAAAGCGATAGCCCCGCGCCGGGAACGACGGTGACGCTGGCGTTTGTCATGACGCCCAAGCCGGGATGGCATGGCTATTGGGAAAATCCTGGCGATGCCGGGGCGGGCATGACGCTTGAATGGAATTTGTCCAGTGGCGTGACGGCGGGCAAGCTGCGCTACCCGGTGCCGGAAACGCTGATGATTTCGGGCCTCATGAACTATGTTTATGAGGGGAATTATGCGCTTCTTGTGGACCTGCGCATTCCGGCCGATGTGAAGCGGGGGGACCGGCTGCCCATTCGGGTTGAGGGGCAATGGCTGTCCTGCACGCGCGAAATCTGTGTTCCCGAGAAGGGTGCCATGGCGATTGATCTTGTCGCCGGGGACGGCCGGATCAGTCCGGAACGGCGGGCGGCGTTCGACGAATTCCGCGCCCGGCTTCCGCGTCCGCTGACGGCCGGGGGACGTTATGCGGTGAGCGGCGAGAATGTCCGGCTGGCCATTCCCTACCCGGAGAGCGCGGCCATCAGCGCGCCTTATTTTTTTCCGTAGAACGATGGTGCGATCCGCTACGCAGCGCCGCAGAAGATCAGCCGTAATGGCGATATGCTGATCGTCGAGACAAATACGGCAGGCAGCCCCTCCGGCCCGATCACCGGGATTCTGAGGACGGGCGAGCATAAGGGGCTGCTGCTCTCCGCGCGGCCGGGCGATGTCCCGGCTGCGGGAACGCCCGTGACGGATGACGTGACCGCGCCCGATGCGTTGGGACATGGCCTGAGCGGGGCGCTGCTGGCGCTGGGCGGGGCGGTGCTGGGGGGGCTTCTTCTCAACATCATGCCCTGCGTTTTCCCGATTCTCAGCCTCAAGGCGTTGAAGCTGGCCAAGGCGGGCGGCAATGAGCGGGTCGTGCGGCGGGATTCGCTTGCTTATGCGGCGGGCGCCGTTTCCACCTGCCTGGCTTTGGGCGGAGCGCTGCTGGCGTTGCGGGCGGGGGGCGCGGCGGTTGGCTGGGCGTTCCAGCTTCAGGATCCGCGGATCATTCTGCTGCTGCTGCTGGTGGTGACGGTCATTGCCCTCAATCTTGCCGGGCTGTTTGAACTGCGCAACATCGGCGTCGGCAGCGAACTGGCGGCGCAGGGCGGGGCGTCGGGCTCCTTCTGGACAGGCGCGCTGGCCGCGTTCGTCGCGACGCCCTGTACCGGACCGTTCATGGGCGCGGCCCTTGGCGCGGCGCTTGTGCTGCCCGTGACGATGGCAATGGCTATTTTCGCCGGGCTGGGGATTGGCCTGGCCCTGCCTTTCCTGCTCATTGCCTTTGTCCCCGCGCTGCGCCGCCGTCTGCCCCGGCCGGGTTCCTGGATGGAGACATTGCGGCGAATAATGTCGGTGCCGATGTTCGTCACGACGCTGGCGCTTGCATGGCTGCTCGGCCGGCAGACCGGGATTGACGGGATGACCGCCGGGCTTGGCGTGGTGCTGGCCGCGGGGTTGCTCCTGTGGTGGCTGGGCAGCCGCCAGCGGCGCGGAGCCCGGCGCGGACCCGTTTTCGCCATGGCCGTTCTGCTCGTGCTGGG
>CBHCMH010000241.1:0-3985 GCA_965974445.1 uncultured Rhizorhapis sp. | reverse complement strand
AACCGATTAAGGAATGTCTGTCAAGCGTGCTAGGGCCGATCGACATTCAGCCCATGCGGGCCTGCAAAGCGCGATTTTTTGCGCTCCGGTGCTCACGTTACTTTAAGTACGCTGCGCTCCGGTGCTCAAATATCACCCTTTTCGGCTCCACCTGAACTGAATGTCGACCGGCCCCAGGGATCGCTGCGGCGAATCAGGTTTCTACGGCGAAGAGCGCCGTGCCAGCATATTTATCATCGCTGGGCACGAAAATGGAGGCAGGCTCGAACATCCGGTCCAGCGACTTCACATTGGTGAGGCCCGTCAGTTTGAAAGCGCCCAGCTTTATCTCGCGCGGCGGCTGACCGTCCCGTTCGACGGTGACGGCGTCGAGGTAAAGTTCGCCATGGCGCGTGTACAGGATGTGCGGCGCGAGCGTCACGGTCATGCGGTTATAAGTCGCTGAAACGCATTTGCGCAGGGCAATGGCTTCCAGCAGCAGCTTGTGGGTTGTCGGCATGGGCCTAGATTTAACGATGGGGACCGGAGATACAATCGCTTTTTTTAGCGGTCCATCGGTGGTTAAACGGCGCCGTCGATCGCCGCGTCAATCAGCCGAGGCACGCCAGCGGACAGCGCCTCGGTGAAGGCGGACCGGAATGCGGGGATGCTCTCGGTTCGGGTGGCGGCGACGCCCATCGCTCCGGCCAAGGCGACGAAATCGATGGGGGGATCATTCAGGTCCATGGCAACCAGCCGACCAGTGCGCGCGGCATGGCCGCCGAGCGCGAGCGTCCGTTGCTTGAGAATGCGGTAGGATGCATTGTTGAAGATGACGAACGTCACTGGAACATGCTCATGGGCGGCGGTCCATAGGGCCTGAAAACTGAACATCGCGGACCCATCCCCGACGAGCGCCACAACGGGCCGCCCGGGATGGGCGAGCTTGATGCCGATGGCCTGAGGCAGAGCGGCCCCGATCCCCCCGCCGCGCAGGCCGAAATAGCTGCATTCGTCCTCCAGCCGCAGCAGATCGGCAAGGCCGGGCAGGGAGGACAGCAGTTCTTCCACCACGATGGCGTCGGCGGGCAGCATCTCGCCAATGGCGCGCAGGAGCGACAGGGGCGGGATGGGGGGCGACGCCATCCCCGCGTCGGCGCGGGCGATCAGCGCGTCCCGGCGCTTGCGGTTCGCGGCCTTTGCCTCGTCGCAGCGCCGGGCAATGCGTGTGCGCATCCCATCGTCGAGGCGCTGCTCGATCAACGGGTGCAACTCGGGCAGCACCGCCGCCGGATCACCCAGCAGGGCGCAGGCCGTGGGATAGTTCTTGCCGATCTGCCATGGATCATTGTCGATATGAACGATCGCGGTTCCGGGCGCGATCGGATCGATGTCCGTGGCGAGCGATTCCGTGAAGAGGTCGCCGCCAACCGAGATCAGCAGATCGTGGCGCTGCGTCGCTTCACGCACGGCGGGACCCAGCCTCGGCAACACGCCCGCGAACAGCGGATGGCTGGTGGGAAATGTGCATCTGTCCGCCATCGCCTCCCAGTGAACGGGCGCGCCCAGCATTTCGGCAAGGCGCACCAGCGCCGGGATGGCGTGACCCTGCGCAACGCTGTCGCCGGCAAAGATCAGCGGGCGCTCCGCCTTTGCGATGAGCGCGGCCCCCTGCTCCATCGTGTCGCGGTCGGCGCGCTGGCCTGCCGCAATCCGGCAGCTGGCCAGAAAGTCGAGATCGGCCTCCTCCGCCAACAGGTCGCCGGGCAAAGACAGGAACACAGGCCCCATGGGCGGGGTAAGCGCGACCTTGGCCGCCCGGCGCACGATGCGGGGCAGGTCGGCGAGGCGTGTTACCTCAACCGACCATTTGACGAAGGGACGGGCCATTGTCGCCAGATCGTCCCAGAGCAGCGGCTCGCGCACGGCAATGGACAGATCCTGCTGGCCGGCGACGACCAGTAGCGGAGCATTGGCGCGTTTCACATTGTAGAGCATGCCCAGCGCATTGCCGAGGCCGGGCGCTGCGTGCAGGACAGCCGCTGCCAGCCGCCCCGTGGAGGCCGCATGGCCGTGCGCCATGGACATGACGACGCCTTCATGCAGGCCAAGGACGAAGCGCGGGCTGTCCTCCACCGAGAGCGCGTCCATCAGCGACAATTCGGTGCTGCCGGGATTGCCGAACAGCCAATCCACGCCCTCGTCGCGGAGCAGGGCCAGAAAGGCGTGCTTGCCGGCAATCATGGGTGGTTCCCCGCATGGTTAGATAGCGAGGATCATAGCTGCTATTTTGCCGGGGAGGAATAGGATGGGGGAGTGGTGCCGGGGTGGGCTGTGCAAGATTGATCGCGGGTGTTTAAGACCTTCTCCCTCGACGGGAGAAGGATACGAAGCCTTAGCGACGCAGGAGCTTAGGCGGAGTTGGAAGAGGGTGAGCGGGCCAACGGCCCGCGCGATTGCTGTGCAATCGCTTCACCCTCACCCAACTTCGGCTAGGCAGCGAGCTGCCAAGCCTACGTATCCCTCTCCCGTCGAGGGAGAGGGTACCAGATTACAACACATATTTGCTAAGATCGGTGTTCCGGGCGATGGCGGAGAGTTGGCGGTCGACATAGGCGGCGTCGATATCGATGCGTTCGCCTTTGCGTTCCTCGGCCTCAAAGCTGATGTCCTCCAGCAGCTTTTCCATCACCGTCTGAAGCCGCCGCGCGCCAATATTCTCCACCTGCTCATTCACTTCGGCGGCGATGCGGGCGATGGCGCGGATGGCTTCGTCGCCGATTTCGATGGTCACATCCTCCGTGCCGAGCAGCGCCTTGTACTGTTCGGGAAGGCTCGCCTTGGTTTCGCTGAGGATCGCGACGAAATCCTCCTCGGTCAGCGCCTTCAGCTCCACCCGGATCGGCAAGCGGCCCTGCAGTTCGGGCAGCAGGTCGCTGGGCTTGGCGATGTGGAACGCGCCCGACGCGATGAAAAGGATGTGGTCGGTCTTCAGCGGCCCATATTTGGTCGATACCGTCGTCCCCTCGATGAGCGGCAGCAGGTCGCGCTGAACGCCTTCACGGCTGACGGAGCCGCCGCGCACGTCCGAAACCGCGATCTTGTCGATCTCATCCAGGAAGACGATGCCATTCTGTTCAGCGTCGTTGATCGCGGTGCGGGCGACATCGTCCTGATCGAGGCGCTTGTCCTGCTCCTCCTCGACCAGCTTGTCCCAGGCGTCGGCGAGGCGCATCTTGCGACGCTTCTTGTGCGACTGGCCAAAGGCCTTGCTCATCATGTCGGACAGGTTGATCATGCCGACCTGACCGCCAAGGCCGGGGATCTCCATGGGCATGGTGGGGCTGTCCTCCACCTCTACCTCGACCTCGACATCGTTCATCACATTGTCTTCGATGCGCTTGCGGAAGCTGAGGCGGGTCGCCTCGCTCGCTTCCTTGCCGGTCAGCGCGTCGAGCAGGCGCTGGATCGCCGCCTCGGAAGCTGCCTCCCGCACAGCCTCCCGCCGCCGGTCGCGTTCCAGCCGGACGGCTTCCTCGACCAAGTCGCGGACAATCTGTTCCACGTCACGGCCGACATAGCCGACTTCGGTGAATTTGGTGGCCTCCACCTTCACGAAGGGCGCATCGGCCAGTTTTGCCAGGCGGCGCGAAATCTCGGTCTTGCCGCAGCCGGTGGGGCCGATCATCAGGATGTTCTTGGGCGTCACCTCATCGCGCAAGGCATCGGGCAGGTGCTGGCGGCGCCAGCGATTGCGAAGCGCCACGGCGACCGCGCGCTTGGCCTCCTGCTGGCCGATAATATGTTCGTTGAGCGCCGCGACAATGGCTTTGGGGGTAAGGGCGTCGTTCATAAGTCTCTCTTTAAGCCCCACCCCTTTAGGGGAGGGGTTGGGGTGGGGAATGTCAGGCCGGAAATTCCTTCCCCACCCCCCGTCCCCCTCCCCTAAAGTGGAGGGGGTGATTAGTTGGCGCTCTCCAGCGTTTCGATGGTCAGCTGATCGTTG
>CBHCMH010000240.1:0-3991 GCA_965974445.1 uncultured Rhizorhapis sp. | reverse complement strand
CCCTTGGCCGACGAGGAGAATTTGAGGACGGTGTTGAAGCTTTGCGGTTCCTCGATCGTCTGCAGCCAGCCGACGCTATATTCATAGGCACGGCGCGCGGGCACGCCCTGAACGTCAAGGAAGCTCACCTGCTTGGTCTGGCGGTCGGCAATCGTGGTGCGGCCGCTGATCGGATAGAGATAATAGTCGCCCAACTGCTCCCGCCCGGCGGTTTCGGTGCCCGCCTGCCGGATGTTGTTCGGCGTCGGCCGGGGCGGGTAGATCATGGGACGAACGCCGCCGTTGCGCGGGCCCTGATTGACGCTGCCCGCAACCAGCAGCGTATCGGCATTATGATAGGTCGTGCCGCTATTGTTGGTGAGCGTCACCCAGCCCTGCACGTCGATGCGGCCCGCCTTCTCGTCGTAAAGCGCGACATAGTCGGCACTCCATCCAAGACCGGGGGTCAGGTAGCGCAGCGATGCGGGGCGCGTTCCGGCCCGTTCGCTGTCGACGGTAATGGACAGCGTCGGGCGCGGCCGCAAATTGGGCGGGACCTTGTCGAAAATCACCCGCACCGGCAGGCCGTCGTCGCGCAATACCTCTATCTGATTGCCGATCTGCAGCACCACGCCGCCATTTACCGCCAGCACCTTGGCCTGCTGCCGCGTTTCCGTGCCGGTGGCGGGGTTGGTGCGAACGATGGTAACCGTCTGCCCTACAGCCTTTTCCATCAGCTTGTCGGGCGAGAGGAGATCGAAGTCGAAATTCTGCTCGACGATCGACGCATCGGCGGCGTTGAACGACACGGTTTCGGGCCGGATCTGGGCGGAGACATCGGGAAATTCAAGCCGGGTACCGCCCGCGGGAATGTTGAGCTGGCGCACGTCCTGAACCAGCGCCAGATTGTCATTGTAAATGGTGACCGAGACGTCGCCCTGCGCAGTTCCCGCCATGCTCTGGGCAAATAATGCGGTTGGTGCGGCGCAGAGGACCAACGACAAGAGGCGGGCGTTACGCATAGGGCACTCTCCTTTGTTGTCGCGATGCTGCCCCAATTGTCGCGGCCGGAAAAGTTTATTTTCCGGTGCCAAAGAAAAAGGGCGGCGCCTTGCGACGTCGCCCTCTTCCATAAGGATGCTGGTTTACCGTGCGATGAACGGACGGCTTTTTGCGTTGAATATTATTCGGCGGCCTCAGCGGCGGGACGGACGCGGCGGGTGCGCTTGCGGGGCGCTTCCTCCGTATCGCTGTCATTGTCTGCGCGCGAAATGGACGGCGGCAGGATGGCGACATCAAGGCCATGACTTTCCTCAGCCGCCTCCACGCGGGGAGTCCGCTTCTGGCGTGGAGCGCGCTTGGGCTTGGGGGCCGGCTCCTCGGCCGCTACCGTTGCGGCAGGGGCAGCAGGGACAGCTTCCTCTGCCTGAACGGCAGGAGCCTGAACAGGCGCAGCTTCTTCGTCGCGGGGACGGCGGGTGCGGCGCGGGCCGCGCTCAAACTGCCGCTCACCCTGACGGTCGTTCGAACGCTCCTGCTGCCGGTCATTCTGGCGTTCGCCCTGACGGTCATTCTGGCGCTCGCCCTGGCGCTGCTCCGCTTGGCGCTCATGATTTCGCTGTTGCGGCCGATACATGTCATCCTGGGCGCTGAATTCATCGCCGACGCCCTGTTCCAGACCGCCTTCGGACTCGCCGTCATAATCATCCTCGCCGTCGAAGCGATTGTCGTCGCGGTTGCGGCGAAAGCCCTGCTGCTCTTCCTGCCGCGCGCGGTTGTCGGCCAGGACCCGGAAATAATGATCCGCGAACTGCAGATAATATTCGGCGTTGACGCGGTCGCCCTGCGTCTGGGCATCGCGCGCCAGATTCTTGTATTTCTCAAGAAGCTGGGTGGCATTGCCGCGCGCACGATTGTCGATGCGATTGCCCGAATCGCCGCCCCGGCCATTACCCTGCGGGCGCGAATTATTCCGGCCACGACGGCGGCCGGCCTGACGATTATTGATCAACGTTGAGTCCTTGTTTTCAATAACATCCCAAAAAGCGCCGCTCCCGAATGTGGATGCTTATTCCCCGATGGCGGCGGTCCCGCGCTTTGCAAGACCGATCCTTTTCGTTCGCCAGAGCCGCCGGACATCAGCGTCTTCTTGACTGTGGGAGCAGGTGTGCGGGTCAATCCATTGTGCCGGATGAAGCCGCCCCCTGTGACCGCTGTTAAACCGTCCGCGTTCAGAAACCAAGAAAAATATTAGCGCGAGTGAAAAAGCGGGCGTTTGTCCTCATGTAGGCGAAAAGCGCCTGATTTTAAAGATTCAAAGCGAAATAATCAGGCATCGATCGCGCCCGGCCAGATCCTTGCGGCAACGCACCTCCAGCCCCTGTTGGGCAAAAAGGGTAGCGGCGCTTTGCCCCTGATCGAAGCCGATTTCGATGGCCGCCATGCCCCCGTCAGCCAGCAGCGCCGGGATCTGGGGCGCAAGGCGGCGATAATCGTCGAGCCCGTCCGGCCCGGCGAACAGGGCGCTGTGCGGCTCATGACCCGCGACATCGCGCGGCAGCATGGCGTGGCTGCTGATATAGGGCGGGTTGATGAGGATGAGGTCGAAGCGCTCGGCAATCCCCTGCCCCCAATTTCCCTGGCGGAAATCGGCGCGGGACGCGAGGCCCAGGCGCTCGGCATTGTCCCTTGCCACGGCCAGCGCGGTTTCCGACTGATCGACGCCAACGCCCGTCGCCTGCCGCCACTCATCGAGGGCCGCGAGCAGCAGCGCGCCCGACCCCGTGCCAAGGTCCAGGATGCGGCGCGGGCCGGGCTGTTTGCCGAAATGGTCGAGCGCGGCCTCCAGCAGGGTTTCGGTGTCGGGCCGGGGAATGAGCACATCGGGCGTGACGCGCAGGGTAATGGTCCAGAAGTCGCGCGTGCCCATGATATAGGCGACCGGCTCCCCCGCCACGCGGCGCTCGACGAGTACGGCGAAACCGTCCGGAACGGGAAGGTCGTGCAGCCTGCGCAGCAGTTCTTCGCGCTCGATACCCAGCGCGTGGGCGAGGAGAAGCTCGGCATCCAGGCGCGGGCTGTCGCTCTTGCCGGCAAGGCGCTCGGCGGCGGCGCGGAGGGCATGGGGAATGTTCACGGCCAAAAACTCCGTCATCCCCGCGAAGGCGGGGATCCATCCCCTGACCGATCAGCCTGGATCAACGCCGGGAGATGGGTTCCCGCTTTCGCGGGAACGACGGCCGATGGCATTCTCACCCCACGCCATCCAACTGCGCCAGACGGGCAGCCTCATCCTCGGCGATCAGGGCGGAGATGATCTCCTGCAACCCCGGTCCTTCGAGAATTTCCGGCAGGCGATGGAGGGTCAGGTTGATGCGGTGGTCGGTTACGCGCCCTTGCGGGAAATTATAGGTGCGGATGCGTTCGGAGCGGTCGCCCGAACCGACCATCGCCTTGCGCGCGCCGGCCTGCTCGCTCTGGGTGCGTTCGCGCTCGGCCTCATAGAGGCGGGTGCGCAATATCTTGAGCGCCTTGGCCTTGTTCTTGTGCTGCGATTTCTCGTCCTGCTGGGTCACGACAAGACCGGTGGGCAGATGGGTGATGCGCACCGCGCTGTCGGTGGTGTTCACATGCTGACCGCCCGACCCCGACGCGCGATAGACGTCGATGCGCAAATCGGTCGCTTCGTTGATCTGAACGTCCACTTCCTCCGGTTCCGGCAGGACCGCCACCGTCGCCGCCGATGTGTGGATGCGGCCGCCGCTTTCGGTGACGGGCACGCGCTGGACGCGATGGACGCCGCTTTCGAATTTCAGCCTGGCGAACACACCCGTGCCCGTGACGCTGGCGACGACTTCCTTGTAGCCGCCCATGTCCGACGGGCTGGCGGAGATCAGCTCGACCTTCCAGCCCTGCTCCTCGGCATAGCGGCTGTACATGCGGAACAGGTCGCCCGCGAACAAGGCGGCTTCGTCGCCCCCGGTGCCCGCGCGGATTTCCAGCATCGCCGGGC
>CBHCMH010000239.1:0-3993 GCA_965974445.1 uncultured Rhizorhapis sp. | reverse complement strand
CGCACTGGCGGCGGTCATATCGTTGGCGTCATGACCGACAGCTTCCCGTGCCGCCTTCACATCCTCATTGATCGCCCCGGCGTCGATGCGTCCGGCCGACAGCGCCTCGATCGACAGCGCGACGCGCAAAGAACAGCGATTGCTTGCCTCGATCGCGCTGACCCCGCCCTTGCTCGCCAGCCCGATGCGCTTGCCGAACTCTTCCAGCGTCAGGCCCAATTCGGCGCGCAGGTCGGCGATGGTGAATGATTTGCTCATGCGTACTTGTTCCGAAAACTGGAACACTAAGTCAAGAGGAAATGTTCCGCGTTTTTCACAATGCACACAGACGAAGGGTTTCTATAATTGGAACATGGGCCAGAAACCGCACTTTGACTGGTACATCCATGACTGGATGGCTTTGAAGGATTGGAATCAGGCGGACCTTCAAAGGGCTGCCAATTGGTCGAAGCGGAAAGCGAGCGACCTACTCTCCGGCAAGCAGCGCTATAATCGTGATACGCTCAATGAAGCGGCATGGGTGCTGGACGCCCGGCCGTTTGAATTGCTGCTGCACCCTTCGGTTGCAATGGAATATCGTCAACTCCATGAAGCGGTCCGCCTCGTTGCTGAGAGAAAGGTCGATTTCAACAGCGAACCGGCCGAATTCGGCAGGGCGGGAAATGGGTGAATGCTGACGGCGCCATGAGGCCATGCCGCCATTGCAAGGTAGCTATCCCGCCCGCCGCGCGCTTCTGCCCACAATGCGGAACGGACCAGACAGAACATCCCGATCACGACACCTCGCTGATCCAGCATATGCTCTGGCCCCTGTCGCCCACAGCGGCGCTGAGTGCGCTAGCGATCGCCGTCGGCGCGGTCCTCTGGTTGACCAGCATATCGGAACCGTCCGGCGCGGAGGCTCCCGAGTCGCCCGCCATTGCCACGCCCGCTGCAGACCCACGCCCGGCGCTTGACCCGGCGCAATGTCAAAGCCTGATCGAACGTGCGGCCAAAGACGGGATTGTCCGGGCGATGCCGGATGGCAACCGGATCGATGTCGAGGATCGTCTATGGGCGATGCTGCCTGCGCGGGACAAGAAGGCGCTGGCGAGTGCGGTGGCCTGCCGCGCCTTCGACGGGCGCGCGCTGGATCAGCTGAATGCGGGGCAATATGCCGTGGTCTATGGCTATCGCTCGGGCAAACGCGTGGCGATGGCAGCATCGTTCGGCGTCACGGTGGAATAGCAGGGATGCCGATCTATTCCATTGGTGTAGCCGGCGAAGCGCAGAAAAATCCCGACGGACGCCCGCGCGCCGATGAAATCCGCCGCTGCCGGGCAGGCGAGCCGGTCAGCCTGATCCGCGAACCCGCCAACCGATATGACCGCAATGCGATTCGCATCGACAGCGCGCGTCATGTCTGCATCGGCTATATTCCGCGCGACACGGCAGAATGGCTCGCGCCCCGGATCGACAACGGCAAGGGCGTCTCCGCCATCATCCAATCGATCAACCAGAAGTCCGGAACGCGCAATGTCGGCGTCACCCTTTCGCTCGCGACCAATGGCGAAGATCCGGCGACCGACTCGCAGACCGCGCAGGGCGGAAATAGCGCAGCCGGAAAGGGTTTGATCCCCAGGCTTTTCTCACTGTTCCGATAAATGGAACTTTTTTGATTGACATGATGTTCCATTTTTAGGAACTATGCCTCCCGTAATCCACGGGAGGCATTCATGCTAAAGGTTCCATCCCAATTCCCCAATCCCGGCAGCTACGCGCTGCTGGACGGGCGTCAGGTGCGCATCCTCGCGCACCGGCCGGGCGGCGACGCGCTGGTCAGCCTGTCAAAGATCGGCGAGTCCATCACCCGCACCGTCCCCCTCTCCACCCTCCAGCGCACGGCGGCGGAGCGTGAAATCACCCCGCGCAAACGCAGGTCGCGGAGGGCGGCGGCATGACGCGCCCCTTCGATCCCGTCGAGCTGATGCGCGACGCCATGCGCCTCGCAGGTGCATCAGAACAGGGGATTTCCAACGCAGACCTCGACCGCCTGCGCCGGCCCTTGCTCTGGGCATGGCTCGGCGCGGCAATCCTGGGCGGATGGATGGCAATTTCCCTCATCTTCCAGATCGGAGGGCCTGCATCATGACCGATAAACTCGACTATCCGGTCGAAGCACCTGCAGGGGTCGAACCCGTCATCTACCGCGAACAAATCCTCCAATCGATGGCGACGCGCTACAAAGTCGCCGTCACCGATATGGACGATGAAGAGGCGCGTGATGCGGCCATGGCCACATGGGAAACCGAATGGCCCGACGATCCCGCACCACGCACGGTGAAAGCCGCGCTCGATGTTGTCGAGGACGATCTATACTATTGGGGGGAGGATTGATGACCGACCTCCGCCAGGGCGTCACGGAAGCGCAGCATGAAATCCTCGATTATGTCGAGGCGGTTCGAGCGCTGCGCGAGAAGCACAAGTCTGACCGTATTGCCAATTACAGCCCGAACTGGCTCACCGAAATCGCGTCCTTTTCCGCCGAACAAGCAAGGCGGATGGACATAAGTCTCGCCGAGCGGCGCGAGGCCGCCTTGGACGCCGCTGCGCGTCTGATCCTTGCCGTCGACCTGCTGGACACCGAAATCGCGGCGGAAGGCAAAACCGCATGACCGTCCGCTTCCACCGCAAGGGTTCCGACCCGGCGCTCGATCGCGCGCCGCTGACCCAATGGCAGCGCGAACGCCTGGGCGGTCCCATCCTCCCCATGGAACCCGCGCGGGCCAGCTGGTGGCCACGCTGGATGGGCCGCCACAAATGACCTTCGACTTCCCCGCCATCGCCGAAGCGGCCAAGGCCGAGCGCGAGCGCCGCAACCACGCCTGGCGGGACATGCTCGCGCAGGGCAAGTGCAGGCGGGAGCAGGTCGAGGCGGACCTGATGCTGTGGCTGGAGATAGAGATCTACGCCCGTCAGTGCGCCGGCGAAGCGGACGCGCGGCGATACGGCCTGCCCCGATCCTTCGCTGCCCTGGCGAAAACGGCCCGCACCACGCTCGACCGCGTCGTGCAGCGCTCCAGCTGGGACGATCCCGTGGCCGGCCGCAAGATCGTCGAACTCTTCCCTCTCACCCACTGGCTGGAAATCTGCGCCCTCTGGGCTGCCCCAGTCCCCCGCGAACCCGAATTGCAGCTGGAGAAGGCGGCATGAATGATCTGTTCGGCACCGCATCGGCCATGACAATGAACGCGGTCATCAGCGCTTGCGGCACATGGCGCTATGAGTTGCGCCGGATATGGGATGACAATCTGCCCCTGCTGGTAATCTGCATGCTCAATCCCAGTCGCGCGGATGCGACGATCAATGATCCCACGGTGCTGAACCTCATACATTTCGCCAGACTTTGGGGATATGGGGGAATTCTGATCGTCAATCTTTTCGCATTTCGGTCTTCATCGCCAGATGAAATGATGAGGCCGATCACAGCTTTGGCCCGCAAAACGCCCAGCACCTCGCCGACGCCATGGAATATGCCCGCGATCATGGCGGCAAACTTCTGGTGGCATGGGGCAATGGTGGCGATCACGAGGATCGGGCTGAATGGTTCTGCAGCCGGGCGATGGGAGCGTATGGCCTGACGCTCATCTGCCTCGGCACGACGCGCAGCTGGAAACCAAAACACCCCATGGCGCGGGGAAAGCATCGCATTCCGCGCGACCAGCAACCAATCATATATCGCGAACCGGTGCGACTATGACCACCCGCAAAATCCGGCCCGCCGCCAACCCGGAAATGATTGAATTCGTCCGGGCTCTTGCGCGTTTGCAGGTTGCGAGAGACATTAGCGCCCTTCGCGCCGCGCAGAATCCACAAGGGCGGGGGGGCCAGCAGGGAGACGACCGTGCGAACAGTCATTTACGCACGCTTCAGCAGCGATAATCAAAACCCGCGATCCACCGCGGACCAGATCGCGCTGTGCCGCCAGCGTGCCGAGCAGGAAGGCTGGCCGGT
>CBHCMH010000238.1:0-3993 GCA_965974445.1 uncultured Rhizorhapis sp. | reverse complement strand
TTGATCGCGCGCTTGGGGAGTTCCACCCCTGGTTCCTTGTTGGCATAGCGCCATTTTTTCGACGGTTCGCCGGGGCCGGGGCCAAAGCCGAAGAACAGCCAACTCAGAAGGCTGGGCTTTTCGGGCGGCACGCTGTCCATCCGGATCACGCCATAGGGGCAGTTGCGCTGGCAATTGCCGCAGCCGATGCAGGTTTCGTCAATGAACACCTCGCCATCCGGTCCGCGATGGATGGCGTCGGGCGGGCAGTCGGCCATGCAGTGGGGATGCTCGCAATGGCGGCAACTGGTGGGGACATGCAGATGCGCGTAGGTGCGCCCCGCTTCCCGGTCGAGGCGGGAAAGGCCGTCATGGCTGTCCGCGCACGCCTTTTCGCAATTGTCGCAGCCAACGCACAGATTTTCGTCGATCAGCAGCACGTCAGTCGCCTCGCCAATGCCATTGTCGACCAGGAATTTGGCGGTCGCCGAATACATATCGACCACCCCGGAAAAGCTGTCCTTGCGGCTTTCGACAAAGGCGTTGATGTCCTGCCGCGCCGCCATGTCCTTGCGCGCGCGCTGCAGCAAGGCGGGCTTCTTGTCCATCAGGCGGCGGAAGGCAGCGCCCTGCAGCTTGATGACTTCCGATTTGATCGCGGCCTTCACCGTCGCGGTGCGCTTGCCGCCCCCGATCAGCGCCATTTCGCCGACATAGGATCCGGCGGGAAGGTAAGAGAGGAAGACCGGCTTTCCGCCGACATTCTTTTCGACGATCATGGATCCTTGCCGGATGACGAAGATGTCGTCGCCGTCCTCGCCCTCGGTAATGATCGGCTGGCCCGCGCGGACGGACAAGATTTCGGACGTGTCGAGCACATCCTGCACGTCAGCCGAGGTGAGGCCTGATCCGAACATCTGCAGCAATTGCCGTTCGGTCGAAATGCGCGTAACCGCGCGCTTGGCGGCGGGAACGGATGCCATGAGCTTCAGTGCCGCCGTGCGCGACACCTCCACCACTACGCAGTCTTCCGCCGCCCGGATGGTTGCCCCCCGGCGGCGGCCGGAAATCAGGCCGACTTCGCCGAAGATGGAGCCCTTTTCGATGGGCACGGTGATGGAGGGATCATCCTTGTTCACCTCCACCAGCACCGACCCGTCGGCAATGCCGAACAGCGACGATCCCACGTCCAGACGCTCGAAGATCACCTCGCCCCGCTGATAGGCGCGGACCTCCGAATCGAGCATGAACTCGCGCATCTGCAAGGGCGACAGCTCGTTCAATATGCCGACATTGGCGCGCAGATATTCCAGCCATTCGTCCACGCTCCGCCGCTGGGAGAGCGCTGCGAACTTGGCTTCCAATATCGGTTCGTCGGCGGGTTTGAGCGATGTGTTGCCGTTGATGAACTCGACGACGTCATAGCCCTGGTTCATGCAATGCTTGATGAGGGGGTAGCCCGCGAGCGCGCCGATAACGAAGATGCCGGAGTTGGTGGTTTCAAAGACGGGGGAGAGCTTCGGAAAGGCCTCCCGGTCCTCACTGGTGAAGGCGATCCCGCAGCTTTCGACGAACTTGCGCGGCGCGGCCGAGCCCATGCGCGCGATGATCCGGTCGCAGCGGATGGTTTCCTGTCCATCGCGCGTATCGAGCACCAGTTCGCCCGGCCGCACTTCGGCTGGGGAGGTTTCGGTCCGCACGATGATGCGCCCATTACCCTGGGCCTCCATCAGCAGCTTGACGTTCGCGCTTTTGGCCCGGGCGAAATCCGCGCCGCGATTGAGGATGGTGACGACGTTGCGCTGGGCCGGATCGGCGGCAAGGCCCAGGGCATTTTCGATGCCTGCATCCCCCGATCCGATGACCGTGATATGCTCGTCAATATATTCGCCGGGGTCGTCGAGCTGATATTGCACATGCGGCAAATCGCCGCCCGGACAGCGCAGCAAATTGGGATTGCCCTGTGTCCCGATGGCAAGGATGATCGTTTCCGCCTCGATCGTGTGCCCTGCGGTGGTGGCGATGAAAAAGGCGCCCTTTTCCCCGGAAATTGCTTTCACCTCGCTATGATAGGCGACGTTGATCGTTTGCGCGGCGGCCTGATCGTTCCAGGTGCCGAGCACCGCCTCGCGCTTGCCCGCGTCGAAATCCATGTCGGAACGCAGGACAAGCTGGCTGGGCGTCGCCATGACATGCTTGCCCTTTTGATATTTGTAGATGGTGTCGGAAAGATGGTCGGTCTTTTCGAGCAGGATGTGCGACAGGCCGAGCTGAGCCGCGCGCGCCGCGGCGCTCAGCCCCGCCGGGCCGGAGCCAATGACGGCTATCCTGTAGCGCTCGCTCACATATCCCCCCTGCGCAGACCGCGACCTTCACGGCTTGTTGCGTTATGACGATGCGGACTCTACGGCAATCTATCATTTCAGATATTTAAGGCTAGGGCGTGTTGGAATTCAGGTGATGCCGGCCTGCAAATGGCAAATTTCTGCGCTTCCGGTGCTCACGTACTTAAAGTACGCTGCGCTCCGGTTCTCGAAATCCACCATTTTCGTCTCGGCCTGACCTGAATTCCAACACGCCCCTGGGCCGGGTCGGGGCGGAACCAAGGGATATGTCAATGGCCTCAGGAAAAATCGCGCGGATCCTTCTGTTTCTGGCGGCGGGCGTGGCGGCGCTGTCGGTGGGTTTCAGCCTGGTGCGCGGGGGTGGGGAAGAGGCGGCATCCGAGCCCGAAAGCGTTCAGGCGACCGCAGCGCCGGCGCGGACGATCCCGGAGCTTGAGGCGCAGCTAAAGGCCAACCCCTCCGACGTGAAGGCATGGCAGGCGCTCGGATGGGCCTATTTCGAAGCGGGGCGTTATGGCAATGCCGTCCACGCCTATCGCAGGGCCACGGAACTCGCGCCGGAGCAGGCTGTGCTCTGGTCATCCTTGGGCGAGGCGGTCGTCATGGCGAGCGAGAATGATCCGATGCCGAAGGAGGCCGTGGCCGCGTTCGAAACCGCCATCGCCAGGGACAAGGCCGATCCCCGCGCCCGTTATTTCCTGGCGGTGCGCAGGGATCTGCAAGGCGACCATCAGGGCGCGATCGACGACTGGTTCGCCCTGCTGGCGGACACGCCGCCCGGTGCGCCCTGGGAAGCGGACCTGCGCCGCACCATTTCGCAGGTAGCGGACATCAACAAGATCGACGTGAAGGCGCGGCTTGCGGCTGCCCAGCCTGTCGCGCACCCATCCTCCGTGGCGACAGCGGCGATTCCAGGGCCGAGCCGGGAACAGATGCAGGCGGCATCCCAGCTTCCACCCGGCCAGCAGCAGGAAATGGTGCAAGGTATGCTCGAAAGCCTGGAGGGCAAGCTGAAGGCCGACCCCGCCAATGTGCAGGGCTGGATCATGCTGATGCGCAGCCGCATGACGCTGGGCGAAACAGCCAAGGCGAGCGCGGCCTACAAAAGCGCGGTGGCCGCCAATCCGTCGCAGTCGGTGCGGATCAGGGAAGCAGCGCGGACGCTGGGGGTGCCAGGGGTCTAGGCTGAGGATGATGGCCGAAGCGTCCATAACTCCCCTCCCGCAAGCGGGAGGTGAACGGCGACGCCCCAAAGCATCCACCAAATCCCTCTAAATCAACCCCGCCAGCGGCGAACTCGGATCGGCGTACATGCGCCGCCCCATGCGTCCCGCCAGATAGGACATGCGCCCGGCCTCCACGGCCGCCTTCATCGCGCGGGCCATCAGCACTGGCTCCTTCGCCTCGGCGATGGCGGTGTTCATGAGGACGCCGGTGCAGCCAAGCTCCATGGCGACGGCAGCGTCCGACGCCGTGCCCACGCCCGCGTCCACCAGCACCGGCAGTTTCGTCCCCTCGACAATCAGGCGGATGGTGACGCGGTTCTGAATGCCCAGCCCCGATCCGATCGGCGCGCCCAGCGGCATGATCGCGACCGCGCCCGCATCCTCCAGCCGCTTGGCGGCGATAGGATCATCGACGCAATAGACCATCGGCTTGAAGCCCTCTT
>CBHCMH010000237.1:0-4010 GCA_965974445.1 uncultured Rhizorhapis sp. | reverse complement strand
TGGATGGTGGGAGATCCTGGTTGCTTTGGTAGGGCACCGCGAGGGTGCTTGTTTTCGATTCGGCTCGCGAGGATTGAGCTATCTCAATGCGCAACACGCCATCTATTGCAGAAATACGACTGAATCGTGATCTTCTTACCTTGGCGCAGCCAGACGTTATCAATTGAAGATTGCATTGCCCTGAGCTCTCTGACCGAGGAAGAGGTTGCTGCCATTGCGGAGCACGAGCATCTTCCCATGCCGACGGCCAAGAGGCCATTCGCCGCATCCTTGGGGCGCATGCCACCGCGCTGCGCCTAGGCCGTTGCAATCGCGTTGCGGAACCGCATCCAGGCGACGCCGAACAGCACACTTCCAATGCCCGCGATGGCCAGCAGATGGCGCCAGACCAAGTCCAGTTCCGCGCCGCGGAACAGCACTGACTGCGTGAACTTTACGAAGTGGGTGGAGGGAGAGACCTGCATCACAGTCTGGAGCCATTCCGGCATGCTCTCCTGCGGAGTGGCCGCCCCAGAAAGTAAATTCATCACGATGAAGATGGGGATGGACAGCAATCCGAACTGCGGCATGGACCTGGCCAGCGTCGCCAGAAAAATCCCCAGCGATGTCGCTGCAAACAGATAAAGCGCCGAGCCCGCCAGAAACAACGGAACCGAGCCTGCCAGCTGAATGGCGAGCAGCCCGCGCACCACCGCGAACAAGGATAGCGCGGTCGCAGCCAGCACGGCGGCGCCATTGGCCCAGATCTTCGCGCACATGATCTCAAATGGCGTCACCGGCATGACCAGCAGATGCTCGATCGTGCCGTGCTCGCGCTCACGGATCAGCGCGGCACCGGTCAAGATGATCGCGAGGACGGTGATATTTTCCGTGAGCTGCATGATACCCATGAACGAACGCGAGCTGAGGTTTGGATTGAAAGCGGCCCGCGTGACGATCCGGGAGGGTAGTGCCGACAAATTGGCCCTGGTGGCGCTGGCGGCCGCGATCTCTTGATAGACGATGTTTTCGACATAAACGGCGCCGTTGCCGGCCATCGACATGGCGGTCGCGTCCACATCCAGCTGCAGCTCGGGATGGCGCTCATCCAGTATGTCGCGCTCGAAGCCGTGCGGGATCGTCAGCGCAAAGATGAAGTCACCGCGCTCCAGCCCTGGATCGACGGCAGCGGCATCCATGTCGATCGCCGGCTTGAACTGAGGCGGCAGCAGCGCATCGGAGATCCTGCGGGAGAGCTGCGACCGATCTTCGTCCACGACCGCGATGGCAGCGTCAGTAACCTCCATGTGCACATTCTGGGTGATCTGATAGATGGCGATCGTGAAGGTGTAGAGCATTAACAGTAACAGCACTGGATCAGCATAGAGGCTGCGCAGCTCTTTTACCCCAAGGCGCAGAATGTTGGTAAACCCACGACCCATTCTATGCCTCCTGCTTTCGCAGCAGCAGGATAGCGATCAGGACGTAGGTGAAGGCAAAGGCCGCCAAAATGAGATGGTTATGCCAGAGTGCAGCCCAATGCAGACCCTTCGTGTAAGTGCCGAGGCTGATCTGTTGGAAATAGGCGGCCGGAAAGCTGAGGCCGAACAGGCGCCCGGCCTCGTCGAGCGACGAGACTGGCGTCATGAAACCCGAGAAATTCACAGTCGGGATGACGATGATGATCGATGTTGCGAAAACGGCAGCGATCTGGGTCCTCACAAAAGTCGACACCAAAAGGCCGAACGCCGTGGTCGCGGCGACATAGCAAACTGCGCCAACCGCCAGGGCCGAAGCCGAGCCATTGAGCCCGATGCCGAATACAAGGGTCGCCAGCAGCCACAGCGACAGGAAATTAATTAGGGCGATAAGGAAATAAGGCAATTGCTTGCCGACCAGGAATTCGAACCGGCTGACCGGCGTTGCATGAAAGTTGATGATCGAGCCGATCTCCTTTTCTCGGACGACGCCTAGGGCGGTCATCATGCCTGGGATGATGGCAAGCAGCAGCATGATGACACCGGGCGCGATCGCGTAGACGCTCTCGAACCGCTGATTGAAGGGCAGCCTGATCTCGAACGATGCGGGCAGCGCATCGGCACTGATCCCGCGCCGAGCGGCCAGGTCCTGGGAGTATTCCAGGACGAGCCCCTCGAGATAGCCGCGCGTCGTCTCGGCGCGGAAAGGCGTCGCGCCGTCGAGCCATACCGCCACTTCCGGATCGGTGCCGCGCCAGAAGTCGCGCCCGAAGCCCGCAGGAATCTCAAGCGCCAACGCCAGCCGCCCGCCTTTCAAGCGACCCTCCAGGTCAGCGGGGTCGGCAATGGCCGCCTGGGGAATGAAATACCGAGACCCGCCAAGCGTTTCGATCAGCTCACGGCTTTCGGGCGACCGGTCGTTGTCCAGCACGCCAAACGGCAGGCGCTCGACGTCGTAGGTGATGCCGTAGCCAAATGTCACCAGCAGGATCAGAGGGCCGAGGAGCGCAAACGTAAGGCGGATCGGATCGCGGAGTATCTCCGTCAACTCCCGGCTGGCAAACGCGCGCAAGCGCGTCATGCTGAAGCTTGGTACCTGCAATTGCGCGCTGCGGGTGATAGAGTGCTCTACATGCGGCGCTGGCGAGCGCGTTTCGACATCGACGTCCTGGAGATATGCGATGAAGGCTTCTTCCAGGGTTCGACATTGCTTGCCGCGAGCGAGTTCTCGCGGGCTATCGACCGCCAGGACCCGCCCGGCATGCATCAAGGAAACGCGATCGCACCGCTCCGCCTCGTTCATGAAATGCGTCGAGATGAAGATGGTGACGCCGTCGCGGCGCGAAAGACCGATCAGGTGCCGCCAAAACTCGTCTCGCGCGAGTGGATCGACGCCCGAGGTCGGCTCGTCCAGGATCAGCAGATCCGGCCTGTGAATGAGGGCAACTGCCAGCGACAGACGTTGCCTCAGGCCTAGCGGCAATGCGGGCGGCAGTTCGTCGGCGAAGTCGGTCAATTCGAACCGGCGCAGCATCTCCTCGATGCGCGCACCGGTCTGGGCCTGCGGCAGGTGAAACAGCTCGGCATGCAGTTTCAAATTCTGCCGCACCGTCAGTTCCGAATAGAGAGAGAAGCCCTGCGACATGTATCCGACGCGGCGTCGCGTATTGAGGTCGGTTGCGTCGACCGGGCGGCCAAGGATGGTGGCCTCGCCCTCGCTGGCCGGCAGAAGTCCGGTCAGCATCTTCATGGTCGTTGTCTTCCCGCATCCGTTGGAGCCCAGGAAGCCGAAGATCTCGCCGCGCTCGATCTTGAAGCTGACGCGGTCTACAGCGGTGAAATCGCCAAAACGGCACGTCAAGTTCCTCGCTTCGATCACCGGTGGACCGTCAGCTCCGTGGCGCGGCGGCAGGACTATTGGTTCATGCCCGGCCCGCCGTTCCGGGGGCAACAACTGAATGAACGCCGCCTCAAGTGTGTCGGCGTCCGTACGCTCTTTGAGCGCCGACGCGGTCCCCGTGGAAATCACCCGGCCCTCCGACATGGCGGCCAGCCAGTCAAACCGTTCCGCCTCTTCCATGTAGGCGGTCGCGACGATCACGCTCATGCCCGCACGGCGTGCGCGCACGCGATCGACGAGGTCCCAAAAGCTACGCCGCGACAGCGGATCTATGCCGGTCGTCGGTTCGTCCAGGATCAGTAGATCGGGATCGTGGATCAAGGCGGCGCACAAGCCCAGTTTCTGCTTCATGCCTCCCGACAGCTTGCCGGCCGGGCGATCGGAGAAATCCGACAGGCCGGTCGCCTCCAGCAGTTCGTCGATCCGCGCGGCGCGCTCTTGCCGAGGCTGACCGTGCAGCCGACCGAAGAAATGGAGATTTTCGGCCACCGTCAGGGTCGGGTAGAGATTACGACCGAGCCCCTGCGGCATGAAGGCGATGCGGGCGTAGCAGTGCCGGCGATGCACATGGTCGGCCATGTCGCCGCCCAGCACTTGCACGTTTCCCCGCTGCAGCCGCCTGGTGCCCGCGATGAGGCCAAGGAGGGTGGATT
>CBHCMH010000236.1:0-4016 GCA_965974445.1 uncultured Rhizorhapis sp. | reverse complement strand
CAGTGCGGATTCAGCCTCGTGGAAGCGCAACAGGTTGACGACGGCATGTTCGATGTCCGACGGCGCGACAGTGACGGCCTGATAGCTGATATCGCCATGGCCGCGATCCTCGCCCACCGTGGAAATCCGCAGGGCGTCGCGCTGATAGCGCCTCGCCAGCGCCACGATGGGCTTGGGCATGGTGGCTGAAAACAACAGGGTGCGCCGCGTCTCCGGCGTTGCATCCAGTATTTCCTCCAGCTCCTCGCGGAACCCCATGTCCAGCATTTCGTCGGCTTCGTCCAGAACCGCCAC
The DNA here is from genome assembly GCA_965974445.1 of uncultured Rhizorhapis sp. GTDB lineage: Bacteria > Pseudomonadota > Alphaproteobacteria > Sphingomonadales > Sphingomonadaceae > Rhizorhapis. The sequence continues at coordinate 3,722 of CBHCMH010000236.1, read as the reverse complement.
CCGCAGGCTCGACAGGTCGAGCGCGCCACGCTCCATATGGTCGCGCAGCCGTCCGGGTGTTCCCACGACAATCTGCACGCCCTGGGACAGGTTGCGGCGTTCCTTCGAGGCGTCCATGCCGCCGACACAGGTCGCGATCCGCGCGCCAGCCTCGCGATAGAGCCACATCAGCTCCCGGCTCACCTGCAGCGCCAGTTCGCGCGTCGGGGCGATGATGAGGGCCAGCGGCGCACGCGTGGCCGGGGCGCGGCCGTCGGCGTCCAGCAGCTCTGGGGCCATGGCCAGCCCGAAGGCAACGGTCTTGCCCGACCCGGTCTGCGCCGAAACGATGAGGTCGCAACCAGCGGCCTCGTCAACCACGACGGCGGCCTGCACCGGGGTGAGCGCGGTATAGCCACGGGTCTGCAGGGCTTCGGACAGAAGCGGCGGAAGATCAGGGAAAAGCATGTTCGTTCAATCAGGAAAGGGACGCGCCGGACGCGTGCATTGCGGCATATGCCGTGAAGCGCTGTCGGTAGGCGCGGACCGGCCACAAAGCAATGTTTAATGTCGAAGGGCATGAGTGGCAGTTCACCACCCCTATCCGCTATCCCCACCTCAACCAGTCATTAACCATATCGTCCTAGGCTCATGGTCCTCAACCGAGGGACTCGCCATGACCGCACAGCAGGACGCCTTTGCCCGCATATGTGAAAGAATGCAGGCATTGAGCACTGAAAAACCCGCCTGCGCCCGCGTTCATGCACCGGCGCGGCCCAGCGATCTCATCCGCCGGATCGCCGTCCGGCTGGATCACCGCCAGGCGGCTTAATTCCCTCACCGCCCCCGCTTCATCCGCACCAGCGCCTCATCGAGCGCCGACAAAAACCGGGACCGGTCTGCCTTGGAAAAGGGCGCCGGACCGCCAATGGCATCGCCCCCTGCGCGCAGATCGGCCATGATCGCCCGCGTTGCGACGGCGCTGCCGATGGAGTTGGCCGTGAACGGCTTGCCCGTGGGCGCGATGACGACGGAACCCGCCTTCAGGCAGCGGTCCGCCAGCAATATGTCCGCCGTAATGACGATGGTCTCCGGCCCCGCCCGTTCCGCGATCCAATCGTCCGCCGCGTCGAAGGCGGCGGTCACCACTTCGCGGCTGATCAGCGGATGCGCCGGAATCCGGATCGGGCTGTTGCTGACGATCGTCACCGGCACCTCGTGGCGAAAGGCGACCTTGTAGACCTCTTCCTTCACCGGGCAGGCATCGGCATCGACCAGGATCAGCATTACTGACCCAGTGCTTCGGACGATTCCAGCCAATTCTGCTCGGCCGCCTCGATCGCTTTCTCAACCTCGGCGCGGCGTTTCATCAGTTCAGTCATCGTGCAACTTTTTTCTTCCGGACCGGCGGTCGCGGGATCGAACATCGCCCGCTCGATCCGGGACCGTTTTTCGGTCAGTTCGGACAGCGTCTTTTCCGCCCTGGCGACATCGGCCTGCAATGTCCGCGCCCGTTCCCGCGCTTCGGCCGCGGCGCGCCGGTCCGCCTTCTTGTCGGTCTTTGCGGCCGCGGCGCTTGGTCCCTTGCCCAGCACGAAGTCCGTATAGTCCTCCAGCGTGCCATTATATTCCTGCGCCAGCCCGCTATCGACCAGCACCAGCCGGTCGGCGACCAGCTCGATCATGTGCCGGTCGTGGCTGACGATCACCACCGCGCCCGAATAATTGTTGAGCGCCTGCACCAGTGCTTCGCGCGAATCGACATCAAGGTGGTTGGTCGGTTCATCGAGGATCAGCAGGTGAGGTGCATTTCGGGTGATGAGCGCCAGGGCCAGCCGCGCGCGTTCCCCGCCCGACAGCGACCCGACCTTCTGGATCGCCCGGTCGCCGGAAAAGCCGAAGCGGCCAAGCTGCGCCCGCACTGCGCCGGGCGTCGCCCCCTTCATCTGCCGCGCCATATGCTCCAGCGGCGTGTCGCCGGTATCCAGCTCCTCCACCTGATACTGGGTGAAATAGCCGACAGTCATCTTGCCCGACGCGCTCATGCTGCCGTCCATCGGCGCCAGTTGCGCGGCGAGCAGGCGGGCGAGCGTCGTCTTGCCATTGCCGTTCTTGCCCAGCAGGGCGATCCGGTCGTCCGGGTCAATCCGCAGGTTCAGCCGTTGCAGGATCGGGCGCTCGTCATAGCCCACTGCCGCCATGTCCAGCGTGATGAGCGGCGGCCGCAGTTCCTGCGGATCGGGAAAGGCGAAGGACAGGCTGGGGTCCTCCAGCGCGGCGGCGATGGGCTGCATCTTCGCCAGCGCCTTGGCCCGTGACTGGGCCTGCTTGGCGGTGCTGGCGCGCGCGCTGTTGCGGGCGACATAATCCTGCAGTTTGGCGCGTTCGGCCGCCTGCCGCTCGCGCGCCGCCGCCATCTGCGCCAGCCGCTCGGCCCGCTGCCGCTCGAACGCGTCATAACCGCCGGGATAAAGCGTGACCTTCCCCTGCTCCAGGTGCAGGATATGATCGACGACATTGTTCAGCAGGTCGCGCTCATGGCTGATGACGACAATCGTGGCGCGATAGTCCTTCAGGAAATTTTCCAGCCACAACGTCGCTTCCAGATCAAGGTGGTTCGACGGCTCATCGAGCAGCAGCAGGTCCGGCGCGGAAAACAGCAGCGCGCCCAGGGCCACCCGCATCTTCCACCCGCCCGAATAGCTGTCGAGCGGCCGCCTCTGCATCTCCTCATCAAAGCCGAGGCCGACCAGAATGCGCCCAGCCCTCGCGGGCGCGCTATAGGCGTCGATGGCGATCAGCCGGTCATGAATATCCCCCAGCCGGTGCGGATCTTCGCAGGTCTCGCTCTCGATCAGCAGCGCGGCGCGCTCGGTATCGGCGGCCAGCACGGTTTCAAAGGGCGTCGCTGTCCCGCTCGGCGCTTCCTGCGCGATATAGCCAAGGCGCGTGTCGCGCGGCATGTCGACGCTGCCCTCATCGGGCTCGATGAGGCCGATGATCGCCTTCATCAAGGTCGATTTGCCAGCCCCGTTGCGGCCGATCAGGCCAACCCGGGATCGCGGGGGCAGCGCCGCGCTAGCGCGATCGAGAATGACGCGCCCGCCAAGGCGAACGGTAATGTCGTTGAGGTTAAGCATCGCGGGCCGTTAGCACAGACAGCGCGCGATGTGGCGAATATTTCAGCGCCTTATTCCTTCAGGCGGTATCCCGTCCGGAAGATCCAGACGATGGCGGCAAGGCACAGGGTCAGCATCAGCAGGGTAAAGCTCAGGCTGATGCCGATGCTGACATCGCCCTCGCCAAAGAAAGTCCAGCGAAAGCCGCTGATGAGATAGACCACCGGGTTGAACAGCGTCACCGTCCGCCAGGCGGGCGGCAGCATGTCGATGGAATAGAAGGCCCCGCCCAGAAAGGTCATCGGCATGACGACCAGCAGCGGAATGACCTGCAACTGCTCGAAATTCTTCGCCCATATGCCAAGGATGAAGCCGAACAGGCAGAAGCTGATCGCGATCAGCGCCATGAACGCCACCATCGCCCCTGGGTGCGCCACCGTGACATCGACGAACAGGTTGGCCGTCGCCAATATGATGAGGCCCAGCATCATCGACTTGGTCGCCGCCGCGCCCACATAGGCCAGCACGATCTCAAAGCCGGAAATGGGCGCGGAAAGCGGCTCGTAAATCGCCTTGGTCCATTTGGGCATGAAGATCCCGAAACTCGCGTTGAAGATGCTCTCG
>CBHCMH010000235.1:0-4035 GCA_965974445.1 uncultured Rhizorhapis sp. | reverse complement strand
AAAGCAATAATAATCTGATCGCAGATGGCTCGCCATCGGAGAGGATGGGACAGAAATGGTCCAGGACCGGGACAGGCAGAATTTGCCGCCGCTCAGCCTTCATGTCCCCGAGCCGCATTTCCGGCCGGGCGATGAGGTGGATTTCAGCGACCTGATCGTCCCCCCCGCCGGCGAAACCCGGCGGCCGGACGAAGCCTCGGCTCCGGCAGAGATCACCGATCTTGCCTATGGGCTGGTGCGGGTTCTGGACGATGAGTATCGCGCGGTCGGCCCGTGGGACCCGCGCCTGGACGGCGCGACGCTGCTGAAGATGCTGCGGGCGATGGCGCTGACCCGCGCGTTCGACGAGCGCATGTTCCGGGCGCAGCGGCAGGGGAAGACCAGCTTCTACATGAAATGCACGGGCGAGGAGGCCGTCGCGGTCGCCGCCGCCTTTGCGTTGCACCGGGACGATATGTGCTTTCCCAGCTATCGGCAGCAGGGCCTGCTCATCGCCCGCGACTGGCCGCTCATCGACATGATGAACCAGATTTACTCCAACCGCGCCGACCGCCTGCAGGGCAAGCAGCTTCCCATCATGTATTCGAGCAAGGAAGCGGGCTTCTTTTCCATCTCCGGAAATCTTGCCACCCAATATCCCCAGGCTGTCGGCTGGGCGATGGCGAGCGCGTCCAAAGGCGACACGCGGATTGCCGCAGCATGGTGCGGGGAGGGATCGACGGCGGAGGGCGACTTTCATTCGGCCTGCACATTCGCCAATGTCTATCATGCCCCTGTAATCCTGAATGTCGTTAATAATCAGTGGGCTATTTCCTCTTTCTCCGGCTTCGCGGGAGCGGAATCGACCACGTTCGCGGCCAAGGCCATCGGCTACGGCATCGCCGGGTTGCGGGTGGACGGGAATGATCCGCTGGCGGTCTATGCGGCAACCAAATGGGCCTCGGACAGGGCGCGGGCGAATGCGGGGCCGACGCTGATCGAACATTTCACCTACAGGGTGGAAGGGCACAGCACGTCGGACGATCCCTCGCAATACCGCTCCGCCATGGAGGGCAGCAAATGGCCGCTGGGCGATCCCATAGTGCGGCTGAAGCGCCATCTTGTGAACGCAGGAATCTGGAGCGTGGAACAGCATGCGGCGATGGATCTTGAGGTGGCACAATATGTGAAGGATTGCGCAAAAGAGGCGGAAACTAATGGTGTTTTAGGACACGGGCTGCATCAGCCCCTGGAAACGATGTTCGAAAATGTCTTCGAGGACATGCCCTGGCATCTGCGCGAACAGTGCGACCAGATGCTGCGCGAAGCCAAGGCGGCGAAGCTGTGAACGACGTTGCGGTCCATACGCGCCAGATGAGCATGATCCAGGCGATCAACAGCGCCATGGACGTCATGATGCAGCGCGATCCCGATATCGTCGTCCTGGGCGAGGATGTGGGATTTTTCGGCGGCGTCTTCCGCGCCACCGCTGGACTTCAGGAAAAATATGGCAAGACGCGGGTGTTCGACACGCCGATCACCGAATGCGGCATCATCGGCGTGGCGGTGGGGATGGGCGCGTACGGCTTGCGTCCCGTGCCCGAAATTCAGTTCGCCGACTATATCTACCCCGCCCTTGATCAGCTGGTGTCGGAAGCGGCGCGGCTGCGCTACCGGTCCGCGGGCGAGTTCACCGCCCCCATCACCGTGCGAAGCCCCTTTGGCGGCGGCATCTTTGGCGGGCAGACGCACAGCCAGAGCCCGGAAGGCATTTTCACCCATGTTTCCGGCATCAAGACCGTCATTCCTTCAACCCCTTATGACGCCAAGGGGCTGCTGATCGCGGCGATCGAGGATAATGACCCCGTCATCTTCTTCGAGCCCAAGCGGATCTATAACGGCCCATTCGATGGCCATTATGATCGCGCGGCGAAGAACTGGGCCGACCATCCGGAAGCCCAGGTTCCCGAGGGCTATTACCGTATCGATCTGGGCAAGGCGCGGACGGTCAGGGAAGGGGAGGCGTTCACCATCCTCTGCTATGGCACCATGGTGCATGTGGTTTCCAGCACCGTCGCCGAGATGGGCGTCGATGCCGAAATCATCGACCTGCGCACGCTTGTCCCCCTCGACATCGAAGCCGTCGAGGCATCGGTCAGGAAAACCGGCCGCTGCCTGATCGTGCATGAGGCCACCCGGACAAGCGGCTTTGGCGCCGAACTATCCGCGCTGGTGCAGGAGCGCTGCTTCTACCATCTGGAAGCGCCGATCGAGCGCGTGACCGGGTTCGACACGCCCTATCCGCATTCGCTCGAATGGGCCTACTTCCCGGGGCCTGTCCGCATCGGCGAAGCGATCAAGACCATCCTGAAGGATTGACGCATATGACGCGCTTTACATTCAATCTGCCGGACATTGGCGAGGGGATTTCGGAGGCGGAGATCGTGGACTGGCGGGTCGCCGTTGGCGATATTGTCGAGGAAGATCAACATATTGCCGACATGATGACCGACAAGGCGACAGTCGAAATGGAATCGCCGGTTGCCGGGCGTGTCTTGGCGCTTGGCGGTGAAGTCGGCGATCAGGTCGCCATCGGGGCCATGCTGGTGGAAATCGAGACGGCGGATGGTAGCAGGCCCGAACAGAATGCGGCCAGCGAGCCAGAGCCCGTTGAGAGCGCGCCTGAAACGGGCGGGGAGGGGCGGGCTGTACCTGAAGCCACGACCCGGCCAGCCAGCAGCGTCCTGGCCTCCCCAGCGGTCCGGGCGCGGGCAAAGGCGTTGGGGATCGACCTCAGCCAAGTTCATCCGCAGGGCGATCGCATTCGCCATGCCGATCTGGACGCCTATCTGCTGTACCGCAAGGGTGAGGGCTACCACGCGCCAGGCTCTTCCAGCGTCAGGCCGGACGAGCAAATCAAGGTGATCGGTTTGCGGCGCCGGATCGCCGAAAATATGCAGGCTTCCAAACGGCATATTCCGCATTTCACCTATGTCGAGGAAATCGACGTCACGGCGCTAGAGGCCATGAGGGCCGACTTGAACGCTCATCGTGGAGACCGGCCGAAGCTGACCATGTTGCCGTTCCTCATTGTCGCGCTGTGCAAGGCTGTGCCCGATTTTCCGATGATCAACGCCACCTATGATGACGAAGCGGGCGTCGTTACCCGCCACGGCCGCATTCATATGGGCATGGCGGTCCAAACGCCCGGCGGCCTGATGGTGCCGGTCATCCATGATGCACAGGATATGAACATCTGGCAGTTAGCTATTGAAATCGCGAGGCTTTCCGACGCAGCCCGCACGGGCAGGGCGGTCAGCTCCGACTTGACGGGCGGCACCATCACACTGACGTCGCTGGGCGCCCTTGGCGGCATTGTTTCAATTCCGGTGATCCACCGGCCGGAAGTGGCGATTCTAGGAGTCAACCGCATCGTCGAGCGCCCGGTCATCGTTGATGGCGAGATTGCGGCCGCCAAGCTCATGAACCTGTCGATGAGCTGCGATCATCGCGTCGTGGATGGATGGGATGCGGCCAGTTTCATTCAGAGCGTGAAAAAGCTGCTGGAGACGCCCGTGCTGTTGTTCGATGAATGACCGCCTTATTCCGACCTGCTTTGAGGACGACCTACTTTTCGCGACAGGTAGAACTCGAATCGTCGTCCCTGCGAAGGTGTACGGTTTCTGGAGGTTGGTTGGGGCGAGATGGTGTAAGCAGAGGCTTGGCGTGGCTAGGGAGTCGCGGGACATGCCGGGTCATGGTGCAAGTTCCCGGGCGGGTGCGATTCGTGCTGGCGGTGCCCGTGGTTGCCGCCGGCGTTCGCAGGTCTCGATCACAATCATGTGCTCGCCGCAGCACGGGCACGGCCGCCGGTGGCCAGCGGGCTCATCGACGTTGTGATTGGCCAGTTCGGGCGCAACTTTGAGCAACTGGCGGGCGAGTGCCAGGCTGGTCTTGCGGGCGGATCAGGGGTCCCCCTAGGGGAGTTATTCAGGACTGTTTGGTGCGGTCGAGAAGACTCGAACTTCCACGGCCTTTCGGCCACAACGACCTCAA
>CBHCMH010000234.1:0-4050 GCA_965974445.1 uncultured Rhizorhapis sp. | reverse complement strand
GCGCCAACGGCGGGGACGAAACGGGCTGATCGGGGTCAAGGCGATCATGCCCGATCCCAGCGGCAGGATCGGCCCCTGAGCGGAAAGATTATAGGCGGTCGAGCCCGCGGGCGTCGCCACCAGTACGCCATCGCACACCAGTTCCGGCAACATGGTGCGGCCATTGACCTGCACCGTGAGCTTCGCCGTCTGGCGGGTTTCGCGGAGCAGTGACACTTCGTTGATCGCCGGGATGGAAAATTCTTCGCCGTCCACCGTCTTGACGGTCATGCGCAATGGATTGACCTTGAACGATTTGGCGCGTTCCAACCGTTCGTCCAGGGCGTCGCGCCGCCACTCATTCATCAGGAAGCCGACCGTGCCACGGTTCATGCCGAAAACGGGCAATATCCGGCGGCTTTCCAGCATATGGTGCAGCGTCTGCAGCATGAAGCCGTCACCGCCGAGCGCGATGACCATGTCGGCTTCCTCCAGCGGCACGAAGTCATATCGCTGGCGCAACAACTCCTCGGCTTCCCGCGCGTTATCGGCCGGCGAAGCCAGGAGCGCCCGGCGCTGTCCGCCGCTCATCCGCCGGTTACGCTCATATGGCGAGAAACGGCCATCGGCTGTGCGTCCGGCCCGATGGCGAAATCATGCGCCAGCGGCTTGAGGCGCAGGGCAGTGTCGAGCAGCGCGTCGATCGCATCCGCGCCGCCCTCCCGAAAGGCTGCCTTCAGGTCGACATGATCCTCATGGCCCAGGCACATGAAAATCTTGCCCTCGCAGGTGAGGCGCATGCGGTTGCACCCGGCGCAGAAATTGTTGCTGAGCGGCGTTATGAGGCCCAACCGGGCGTTCATGCCCTCCACCGCATAATAGCGCGCGGGTCCGCCGGTGCGATAGGCAATGGGCGTCACCGGATGCGCCTCGCCGATCTGCTCCAGCGCAGTCGTCAGCGGCAGATAACGGTCGGTTCGGTCCTCGTCGATCCTCCCCAGCGGCATGGTTTCGATCAATGTCAGGTCATGGCCTTGGGCATCGCACCAGCGCAGCATGGGCAGGAATTCGCCGTCGTTGAGCCCCTTCAGCGCGACCATGTTGATCTTGACCTTGAGACCCGCATCCAGGGCGGCCGCGATTCCCGCCAGCACTTTGGAAAGGTCGCCGCGCCGGGTGATGCTGGCGAACAGGTCCGGGTCCAGCGTATCAAGGCTGACGTTGATCCGCTTCATGCCGGCCTCAACCAGCATGTCGGCATTCTCCGCAAGCTGCGTGCCGTTGGTGGTGAGTGTCAGTTCATCCAGCGATCCGTGCTTCACATGCCAACCGATCCGCCGCGCCAGCTCCCCGAAATCGCGGCGCACCAGCGGCTCTCCACCGCTCAAGCGGATCTTCTTCACTCCGCGCGCGATGAAGCGGTCCGCGATGATCGCGATTTCCTCCAGCGTCAGGATCTGGTCGCGCGGCAGGAAGGTCATTTTCTCCGACATGCAATAGCGGCACCGCAGGTCGCAACGGTCCGTCACCGATATCCGTAGATACTCGATTCGGCGGCCAAAGCCGTCCGTCATGCCCGGAGCTGATGCATTTCGTGCAATCACCATATAATCTAGGTAAGGCAAGGGCGTGGCGGGTGCAACCATGTGGCGGCAACCGCCTGTAAATAAAGCCCTGTCATCAGGGGGCGGGGACGCAAGGGGTATGGATTCGATTTTGGCGCGGATTGAGGCTTCCGGACAGAGCAAGGAGTCGGATCGCATGGCGGCGTTGCTGCCGCCAGTGCAGCGGCTGCCGCTTTTCATCCTTTCGGCGCGTGACCGGGACACTTTGTCCGCGTTCGTGCTGGAGGCTGGCTGGCGGCCCGTCGCAGCCCGCAGGGCCGCAGGCGTCGAGCAGCGTTTCCTGGGTAGCCAGTCCCACCTCGCCCTAGTCGATGCGCGGCGGAGCGTGGTGAAGGCTCTGCCCGCAATCGCCGCGCTGGCCGAAGCGGTGGAAGCCATGGGCGGCGCGCTGCTGGTTCTGACCGACCCGGCGGAATCGGATCGCCTGCCCGACGTGCTGGCGGCGGGGGCCACGCATTATCTGGCGGAAGAGGTGACGAGGGAGCGTCTGGCGCTGGCCCTGGCCTTTGCTCAGCGGCATGTCGAGCGGCTTGGCGGCGGCCAGGTGGAAACACGCAGCCGCAACGCCATCCAGCGTAGCGACGCGCTGTTCTGGCGGCATGACGTGGGCGCGAGCCATGTGGTGTTGAGCGCGGCGCTGGCCGAGCATTTGGGCGCACCCGGCGCCGCGTTGACGCCTGCCGCCCTGTTGCGCTTCCTTCCGCGCGGCGAGCGGGCGGCTGTCCTTGCCCTGGCCCGGCAGGTGGTGCGTGGCGGGGCAGGGGCCGCCTTTGCCCATATGCTGCCTGGCGATCCGGAGCGTCGCGTTGCCCATCACCTTCATGCCGATGGCAGCAGCATTTGTGGGGAGATCGAGCTGCTGCCCAATGGAGAGGGCCGCCTGCCGGAAGAGAAGGACTATCTGACAGGCCTGTCCAACCGCCGCGCCGCGCAGAAATGGATCGAGCAGGCGCTGGCAGGCGCAAAATCGGCGGATCAGTCACCGGTCGTCATCCTCCTGTCGATCAGCCAGTTCGACCGCATGAACGCCGCCTACGGCCATATGGCCGGCAATGCCCTGCTCGGACGCATCGGCCGGCGTATCGAGCGGCTGGTGGAGGAAGAAGAGGGCGGCGGCGTCATGATCGCGCGGATTGCGGGGACCGAATTTCTGATCGGCCTGCCCGGCGAAACCGGAACCGAGCGCGCCGCATTCCTGGCCCAGCGCTTGATCGCCACCGTCGCCCGGCCGTTCAGCGCTGGGGATCACCTCATCCGCCTGACGGCCCGCTGCGGCATTGCCGAGGCATTGGCGGGGGACGATGCCGGACGCCTGCTCCGCAGGGCGGGCGCGGCGCTCGCCGACGCCAAGACTTCGGACAGCCAGAGCGTGCGCATCCGCGTGCGGGACGACCGGAGCCAGGCTGCCGATGACGACCAGTTGGAAACCGACCTGCGCCTTGCCCTTAACCGGGGCGAGATCGAGATCGTGTTCCAGCCGCAATATGCCATGGCCGACGATCGCGTGACCGGCGTGGAGGCGCTCGCCCGCTGGAACCATCCCAAGTTCGGGCCGCTGGGGGCCAGCGCCCTCTTCGCGGCGGCGGAGCGCTCGGATTATCTGTTGCCGCTATCGGGCCATGTGCAGAGAAGGGCGCTGGAGATCGCCGCCGCCTGGCCCGATGCGCTGGGGCACCTTCGCCTCGCCATCAATGTGACGGCGGCGGATATCGCGCAGCCTGATTTTTTTGAAACCTTCATGGCGCAGGTGGAGGCCAGCGGCTTTCCACATGACCGGCTGACGGTGGAGATCACCGAAAGCGGCCTGATCGAGGATCTCGCCGCAGCGTCCGCATTGCTTGCGAAATGGCGCGCGGCGGGGCTGCGCGTGGCCATCGACGATTTCGGGACGGGCTATTCCAGCCTGTCTTATTTGAAGTCCCTGCCGCTCGATTACCTGAAGATCGACAGTGGCCTCGCCAAGGACATAACTGCGTCCGCACGCGACAGCATCATCGTGCGCGGGGTGATCGACATGGCCAAATCGCTGGGCCTGAAGGTCGTGGCCGAAGGCGTCGAGACGGAGCAGCAACTGGCCCTGCTTGCGAGGAAGGGGTGCGATTTCTACCAGGGGTTCCTGCGGTCCGGCGCCGTGGCGAGCGGGGATTTGGCGGGGTTGATGTAGGCCGGATCGCTGAGGTCTCTTTGGTGTCCCGCCGGAATGCACTGATCATGACTCATTTTCGGTCATTGCTGCCACCGAGGTTCCGTCATGCTGAACTGGTTTCAGCATCCATCCCGCCTCCAGATGCTCCGATTCCCGCGGAGAAATGGATCCTGAAACAAGTTCAGGATGACGGTCTGATATTCTGCCGTCCAATTGATATCCGATCACGCCGTCCCGCAATTGCCCCGGAATGTTGGAAGGCCAACTTGACAGAATTGACACTGAGGCGTGTTGAATTTG
>CBHCMH010000233.1:0-4102 GCA_965974445.1 uncultured Rhizorhapis sp. | reverse complement strand
TGGCCGCGCGTATTGCGGGAGGCCACGAACAGGTGGCACTTGCGGTCCCGGTAGGTCCGCTAGACCTGCGGGAAGACACGGTGGTTGGTGACATCTTCCTTCTCGACGCGGCGAACGTGACCTTGGTGGCGGGGATCGGGGAGCAGGGCGCCGCGTTAGTGGAGCGGTCCGCGCTGGGTGACGTGGCCGAAGTGGCAGGCATGGACGATCATATCGGCCTGGGACATGTCACGACCGGTTCGTTCCCCGTGCTGCACCGGCTGGAAGGCCCTGAGCTATGGCATCAGGCGCTTGTTCTGGGCGCCGCCTATCTTGCCGGCATCTGCGATTCCGTGTGCGAAATGGCCGCCAGCTACGCGCGGATGCGTCAACAGTTCGGCCAGCCAATCGGCGCGTTTCAGGCAGTCAAGCACCGCTGCGCGGACATGGCGATCGGGGTGGAAGCAGTCGGTTCGCAACTGGCGGTTGCGGCCTTGGCGGTGACGGAACAACGCGCTGATGCCGGTTTCCAGGCACTATCCGCCAAGATCGTTGCGGGCAACTGCGCGATCGTCAGCGCCGAGGAGAATATCCAGGTCCATGGCGCCATCGGCACGACGGCCGACCTGTCGGCCCATCTGTTCCTCAAGCGCGCCCATGTCATGGACATGCTGTTCGGCTCGTCCCGCTTTCTCAAGTCCCGCCTGATCGTGGAACCTTTCCCGTAGGGCAATCCCGCGACCGAGTAACGCACCCACTTACAACAAGACAATCGATGGAGAGTAGAGATGACCTACAGCAGCCCGCCACCGTTGACCTGGCATGCCAACCGCCTGAAGGACAAGGTGGTTTTTATCACGGGGGCGTCAAGCGGAATGGGCGAGGCGGCAGCCCGGCTGTTCGCCAAGGAAGGAGCCAAGATCGTCGTGGCGGCCCGCCGCCGCGACAGGCTGGAGGATCTCGTTCGCGAGCTGGAGTCCGAAGGCAGCGAGGCGTTGGCGGTCACGTGCGACGTCTCGGACGAAGAGTCGATAGCCACGGCGGTCGATCAGACAGTGAAGGCATTCGGTCGACTCGATGCGGCGCTGAACAACGCCGGCATTTCCGGCGATCATGGCCCGCTGGACGGCTTTGGGCTCGACGACTTCGACCGCTACGTCTCTACAAACCTGCGGGGGGTATTCGCCTGCATCAAATATGAGGCAAAGGCCATGCGGGCCAGTGGTGGAGGTGCGATCGTGAACACCAACTCTGCCGCCGGACTTAAGGGAGCTCCAAACAATTCCCTGTATTGTTCGACCAAATGGGGGCTAACCGGCATGACCCGATCGGCGGCACTGGATTATGCGCAGGAGAACATCCGGGTGAACGGTATCGCGCCCGGACCATTCTACTCGGAAATCATGGACCATCTGGCGCCCAACGAGGCGGGGCGCGTTGCCATGGCGGCTCGTTTCCCGATGAACTACATCGCGCATCCCGATGACATGTGTCGCGTCGCCTTGTTCCTCATGACCGAGGAGTCACGCTGGATTACAGGCGTCACGCTGGCCTGCGACGGCGGCATAACATTGTGACGTCGCCGGCCGGGCCCGCGCTGCACAGCTGAGGGCCCGCCAACCACGCAGTATCGCGTACGCGTTCTGACAGGATGCACGGACGATTGTTAACGAGCGGCAGAACGGGCTGTTCGTCGCCGTCCCGTGCGCCCGAAGTCCATGCCGGGAGTACTATCCTAAATATAGGGCACTTGCATACGCCAGATACATTAAGGCGATATCACGCATACACAAGATCAAAAAATATATCATTCAGCATAAAAAACTGGACAAATTTCAGAGTTCGCGCATAACTGTCGGATCGTGGCGCAGAATTGAGAAAGACAAGCAGACGTCACGGCGCGAAAGAGTGTGAGCATAAACAATTCCTGACAGCTGCGAGGAGGCTTGGCATGCCTGCGTCTCCGGGGGGCGGCACGATCAGGTGTTTCAGAGGAGGGATGATGTGAACGACGCAAGCAACGCCGACTCTAATGTCTGGACCAACGGGCCGTCTGCGGCTTTGTACGGTCGCAAATCTCGCTGCCTGCTTGCGGCGGCCAGTCTTGGCTGGGTACTCGCCATGGCAACTCCGGCGCTTGCCGAGGGGGCGGACGCGAACGCCAACATCACCGCAGACTACGGCGACGTCATCGTGGTGACCGCGCGTAAACGCGCAGAAACGATTCAGGCTGTTCCGGTTGCCGTTACCGCGCTGAGCGGAGCACAACTCACGGCCAAGAACATTACCGACATACGCGGCTTCGCGCAGGCCACTCCGGGACTCGTGATGGTGACCGGGCCGCGGTCGAGCACGCTTTTCAACGCTTCGCTGCGCGGCCAGGTCACGCAGGACTCCTCGATCAACGCGGATTCTCCGATCGGCCTCTATGTAGACAATATATACATCGCGCGCACCTCAGGCGCAGTGACGTCGCTGTTCGACATTGAGCAGATGCAGGTGCTGCGCGGGGTGCAAGGCACATTGTTTGGTCGCAACAACACCGGCGGCGCGATCCTGATTTCAAGCGTCAAGCCGCAGAACGAATTCGACGCAGCGCTGACTGTCGGCGTTGCAAATTACAGCGGCCGCAAGCTTGAGGGAATGATCAACGTCCCGCTGGTCGATGATGTTCTGGCAGCACGCGTTTCTGCAAGCTATCAAAAGCGCGACGGTTGGCTGGTGAATGCGCCCACAGGTGACCGGTTCAATTCCGTGGATACATTCTCGGTGCGTAGCCAGTTGCGCTTTACCCCGACCGACAACTGGGACACGGTGATTCGCTATACCAGGACCGAGGCGGACAATACGGTCAACATGCCGATTCCTAACGGACCGCGCGGTGCCCTGACCCCGCCAACTGCGTTCTACGCCACGGCCAGCGCCTCTCTTGGCACCGACACACTGCGGACCGACGACGTCTCACTGGATAGCACCTACACCTTCAGCGATGCCTTGTCGGCCCGACTGACCTTGGCGCACCGCAAGGTCAATCTGCTTTCGAAAACCGATGGCGACGGCTACCCTGTCACGACGTTCGACATCAATTCGCTGGAAGTTCAAAAGCAGGATAGTGCGGAACTCCAGTTGAATGGCAAGGCCATTGACGGGCGCGTCAACTGGGTGATCGGCGGCTTCCTGTTCGGCGAAAAAGGCCGCAGCAATGCCACGTTCCCTGCCATCAACCTCAACCGGGATTCGCAAGGCAAGAACACCTCGGCAGCCGGATACGCTCATGTCGACTTCGATATGACCGATCAATTATCGTTTGGCGGCGGCGTCCGCTACACCTCTGACAAGCGCCGCATGATTTCTTCTAGCGTTTCAGGGGTCAATTGCCTCAACCCTGTGTCGTTGCGCGATGCAGTCGGGCTTTGCCAGACGACCGGTGAACGGACCTACAATTACTGGTCCTGGGATCTGACGGCAAATTACAAGCCGACCAAGGACGTCCTGCTTTATGTTCGCGCCGCGCGGGGTCAGAAGGCCGGCGGCTTCAACCTCACTGTCGAGCGTGTAGGTGAGGGGGTTCCTTTCTCTCCGGAAGTGGCCAACGATATCGAAGTAGGTCTCAAGGCTGATTGGCTGGACGGCGCCCTGCGCACCAATCTGGCCGCTTATCGGACCAACTATACCAACATTCAGCGTCGTCGCATTGTCCCGGACGGAATGGGCGGTACGCTGCAGCGGGTCGACAATGCCGCCGAAGCGAGGATCAAGGGCATCGAGGCCGAGGTGGTCATCAAGCCGGTGCCCGCACTGTCGCTGAACGGCACGCTTGCCTACACGGACGCAGATTATAAGCGGTTTTCGCTGAGTGATTTGCCTGGTGCGGCTGACTTGTCAGCCAACAAGTTCCCGCTTGTGCCGAAATACACCGCCAGTCTCGGGGGAACTTTCAGCCAGCCAATCGCCGGGGTCGGCACGTTCGCGTTGAATGCCAACTGGTCGTACCAGAGCAAGGTCGAGTTCATCACGGTGAACGTGCCCGGATTAAGCCAGGGCGGTTATGGCCTGCTCAACGCCAGGGCCTCGCTGACGTTTGACCAGTACGGTACGACAATCTCGGTTTTTGGCACCAACC
>CBHCMH010000232.1:0-4103 GCA_965974445.1 uncultured Rhizorhapis sp. | reverse complement strand
GCGTCGGCGAGCGCGGCCTCAAGCTTTCCGGCGGCGAGAAGCAGCGGGTGGCGATTGCCCGGACGTTGCTGAAAAACCCGCCGATCCTGATCCTGGACGAGGCCACAAGCGCGCTCGACAGCCGGACTGAGGCCGACATACAGGCGACGCTCAACACCATCGCCCAGCGGCGCACCACCATCATCATCGCGCACCGCCTATCAACCGTGGTCGATGCGGACGAGATCATTGTGCTGGAGGCAGGGCGGGTGGCGGAACGGGGCACGCATGCGGCGCTGCTGGCGCGGGCCGGGCTTTATGCTGCGATGTGGATGCGGCAGGCCGCCGAGCGGGAGGTGGAGGAGGTTTAGGGGAGTTCTCTCCCTCTCCCCTTCAGGGGATCGTTGCGAAATTCGTCCATTAATAAATTTTCGTCGTTCCCGCGAAGGCGGGAACCCATCTCCCAACGTATAATCAAGCGGTTGGCTCAGGAGATGGATCCCCGCCTTCGCGGGGATGACGGTAAAAAGGAATTATGCAACGGTCCCCTGAAGGGGAGAGGGAATCAAAGCTTGCCAATTCCACATTCCCCCTTTCCCCCACACGCCACCCCCACTATCACCGCGCCAATGTCCCCCGATCCGCTTGCCATTCTTCATTCGACCTTCGGCTTTTCCGCCTTTCGCGGGGTTCAGGCGCAGGTTGTGGAGCGGGTGCTATCGGGCCGCCATTGCCTGGCGATCATGCCCACGGGCGCGGGCAAGTCGTTATGCTACCAGCTTCCGGCCGTCACGCTGGAGGGGTGCTGCGTCGTCATTTCGCCCCTGATCGCGCTGATGCACGATCAGCTTCGCGCCGCGCAGGCAGTGGGGATCAGGGCGGCCAGTCTTACGTCCGTCGATGCCGACTGGCGGGAGACGCAGGAGAGGTTGCGTAACGGGCAACTCGACCTGCTTTATGTCGCGCCGGAGCGTGCGTCGGGGCAGGGGTTCCGCGACCTGTTGCGGTCCTCCAACATCGCGATGTTCGCCATTGACGAGGCGCACTGCGTGTCCGAATGGGGCCATGATTTCCGGCCGGACTATCGCATGCTGCGGCCGCTGCTCGACGAATTCGCGGGCATTCCGCGCCTTGCCCTCACCGCCACGGCCGATGCGCATACGCGGAAGGATATTCTAGTCCAGCTTGGCATTCCCGCCGAGGGCATGATCATTTCGGGTTTCGACCGGCCGAATATCCGCTATGCCGCCCATTCCCGCGTCGGCCTGTCGCGCCAGATCGCGGATCTTGTCGCCAGCCAGCCGGGACCGGGCATCATCTACGCCCAGACCCGCGCGGCAACCGAAAAGATCGCCGCCAGCCTTTCGGTCAATGGCCGCGACGTGCGCATCTACCATGCCGGACTGGCGCCCGATGAGCGCCGTGCCAATCAGGCGGCCTTCATCGCGAGCGAGGACATGGTGATGGTCGCAACCATTGCCTTTGGCATGGGCATCGACAAGCCCGATGTGCGCTTCGTGGCGCATGCGGGACTGCCCAAGTCCATCGAATCCTATTATCAGGAAAGCGGCCGCGCGGGCCGCGATGGCGAGCCTGCCGAGGCGCATCTCTTCTGGGGCGCCGATGATTTTGCCAAGGCCCGGCAGCGCATTGCCGAACTGGACGAGGGACGGCAGGCGGGCGAGCGAGCCCGCATTGCATCGCTTGGCGCCCTGGTCGAAACCGCCGGGTGCCGCAGGGCCATCCTGCTGCGTCATTTCGGAGAGTCGCCGCCGGAAAATTGCGGCAATTGCGACAATTGCCTCAATCCTCCGGCCGGGATCGATGCGACGGAGCTTGCCCGAAAATTTCTCTCCGCCGTTTATCGCACCGGCCAGAGCTTTGGGGCGGGACATATCGAAATGGTGCTGACCGGCGTTACCAATGACAAGGTGACGCAGCGGGGCCACGACCGGCTTTCGGTGTTCGGCATCGTGGAAGGCGAGGAAACGGCGCTGATCAAGCCGGTTTCCCGCGCTTTGCTGCTTCGTGACGCGCTTGCGACCAATGAGCATGGCGGGCTGCAGCTTGGCCCCAATGCGCGCCCGATATTGCGCGGGGAGCAGCCGGTGGCGCTGGTCCTTCCGCCCAAGCGCGAACGGCGGGCGCGGCGGGGCGGAGCGGTGAATCCCGTGAGCGATCCGCTGTTCGACGCGCTCCGCGCTTGCCGCCGCGAACTGGCGCTGGAGGCAGGCATTCCGCCCTATGTCATTTTTCATGACAGCACGCTGCGTGAAATGGCCGAACGCAAGCCTGCGACGCTGAACGAGCTTTCCCGGATTTCGGGCGTGGGCACCCGCAAGCTGGAGGCCTATGGCCAGGCCTTTCTGGAGACGATCGCGAGTTTTGTGCGGTAAATTGCCTTGCGCCCCGCTCCGCATATGCCGATAACGCGCCCGATCAGGAAAGGACCGCCGTCATGCTGAAGATCCTCACCGACGATATCCTCGTCGCACCGCAGATTTCCGTTGCGGATATAGAAGAGGCGAACGCGCTGGGCGTGACGCTGGTCATCAACAATCGCCCCGATCATGAGTCGCCTGACCAACCCGAAGGCAGCGAGATCGAGGCCGCCGCCCGCGCGGCGGGAATGGATTATGTGGCGATCCCTGTCACCCATGCGGGCTTTTCCGCCTGGCAGCTGGATGCGACCGAAAAGGCGCTGGAGGCATCGGCGGGAAAGGTTCTGGCCTTCTGCCGCTCAGGTACGCGCAGCACGCTGCTTTGGGCGCTGACCCGGGCACGTGCCGGCGATAATTGCGACAAGCTCAGCGCGACGGCGGCGAAAGCGGGTTATGATCTCACGCCCGTTCGCCCGATGATGGACGCCTTATCCGCCGGAAAATAAAAGGCCATCAGCCGATCAGCCCCTTGGCGATCGCGTAGGCGACCATGTGCGACCGGTTCCGCGTGCGCGTCTTCAGCCGGATATGGTCGATATGACGTTCGACCGTGCGCGGCGCGATATCGAGCTGCTTGGCAATTTCCTTGGCCGACAGGCCCGTGGCGATACAGGTGAGAACCTGGACCTCACGCGCCGTAAGCGCCAGTGTCGCGTCCTGGCCCGTTTCCATCATGGTTCAGCTCCGCTCATAGAGTGGCGCAGGTTCTTCCAGAGAAACCCGACGGCATCCAGCGCCTTTCCCGGCCACGAAACGAATGGCCAGAGCCGAAGCGTATCTCAATGGCTCCCAAGCGTGGCAAGCGCGGAGGGTGGTTAGCCTATAAGTTCAGGGGGAGATCCCGGTGGTTAAATGCGAGTGGAGAGATTGAACTATACCTTTTCGCAATATGGAATGCAGATAATCCATGAATTGCCGGCCGGAATCGAAAATATTCTGCGTTCTTTCAACGATATAGAGCCCGCGTGGAATATGCTCCGGATTTCCGGCACCACGGGCAATGTCAAACGATATAGAGCATGCTATTCTTTGATATACCTACCATCGTTCCATAATTTGGCCCGTCTATCGGATGCATATTGGTGAGAGACTACCAATGGGTTGTCCCTGGCAAAAATGCCCCATGCCCGGCCTATTGCTCGAATCGATGATCTGGGAAACAATCATAAGCCGCAGAACATCAGCGCCAACAGACGCATAACTTACCAAATGGGTCGTGAAGAACAAAGTACATGCCGGTTATACCGGCTGTGCTGAGAGTAGGTTCGCCGGTCACGATGAAGCATAGTTTCCAACTGTGCAAACTATTCATTGTCACCATGTCTAAACGCGCAGCAGGTGCGCTGAATATGAGGTTGAACATGTCCCAGGATAACGCAACATCTTCTGTCGAACTGACGAATAGGGAGTCTGAGGTCGTGCGTCTGGTTGCCTTTGGGCTATCGGCCAAAAAAGTGGCGATGGAACTGGATATCGCGCCCTGCACCGTGGAACGCCACATCGAAAATGTGCGCCTGAAGACCCGGACGCGCAACCGCGCTCACATGATCGCCTATGTCATTCGTGCAGGCATGCTTCCCGAGCAGTATAATTGATCGGTTGAGTTGACATGTTCGCGGCAGAAAAGCTGGTGACCCCTACGGGAATCGAACCCGTGTTTCAGCCGTGAAAGGGCCGCGTCCT
>CBHCMH010000231.1:0-4105 GCA_965974445.1 uncultured Rhizorhapis sp. | reverse complement strand
GACCATTGAAGGCCGGAATATGCCGGTCGATACCGCTCATTTCATGGAATCCGGCCTGGTCTCGATTGTCGCCAGCACTACCCATGACCGTCAGGTGGAGGTGGGCATTATCGGCCGGGAGGGCACGACCGGTCTTCCCCTGCTGCTGGGAAGCATTCAGTCCCCAACTGTCAGCATCGTCCAGATCGCCGGAACCTCGCTCGGTATTGACAGGCAAAGGCTTGCCGATCTGATGGAGGCGCGACCGGGATTGCATCACCGGCTGGACCTGTTTGTGCAGAGCTTTATCGTACAGATGTCGCAGACAACGCTGGCGAACAGCAAGGCCAATGTCGATCAGCGCCTCGCCCGTTGGCTTTTGATGGCGCGCGACCGCGCGGATGGAGACCGGATTCCGCTAACGCACGAATTCATCAGTATCATGCTGGGGGTCCGGCGCGCAGCCGTAACAGTCGCCGTGCACAATCTGGAAGCCGAACATTTCATTCGCGCCTCTCGCGGCGTTGTCGTCATTCGGGACTATGACGGGCTTCGAACCTTCGCCGACGGGATGTACGGAGTGGCCGAAAATGAGTATGAGCGGCTGCTGGGAACGTCCATTTCCTGGCACGCTCGGGCCAGCGATCCGGAATGCCCGGGATACGAGGACAGTCAGTATCGGGTTCCCGGCGTGCGCCTGAAATAACGACCCGGTCCGGAACTTTCCGGACGCCGGTGCTATGATTGAATGCGGGGCTTGACCGCCACGCACGGCGGCGCTGGCACAGGACGCTTTCGCATGAAACCTCTGACTGAAAAGCATCTCGCTATCTTCCGCAGGCATATGGTGGAAGTGATCGATGTCAATTTTGACCTGCTGAGCGAGGAGATCGGCAGTGATGAGCCGGACGCGGGAGTGAGGGCTGCGTTCCTGACCGTGCCGCGCCACCTGTTCGTGCCGCAGCAATTCGCTGCACTCGCTTATCAGGACACGCCCCTGCCCATCGGATTCGACAAGACCATTTCACAGCCGTTCATCGCCGCGCTCATGATCCACCTGCTCGCTGTTTCTCCCGGACTCAAGGTCCTCGAGGTGGGCACGGGCCTCGGCTATCAGGCCGCGATTCTTTCCGAACTTGGAGCGCGCGTGTGGAGCGTGGAGATTGTCGAGGAATTTGCCGAGCAGGCGAATGTCCGGTTGAGCCTTGCCGGCTATGACAATGTGGAAATCCGTGTCGGCGATGGGTCGCGGGGCTGGATGGAACATGCGCCGTTCGACCGGATATTGGTGACCGCCGCGGCAGAGGAGGTGCCGGACGCACTTCTGGAGCAGTTGAGCGTGGGCGGGCGTCTGGTCATGCCGCTGGGCGGCAAGGACAGTCAGACCATGACACTGGTCACTAAGGGAACAGACGGTGTGTTAGAGCGTATGGCGATCATGGCTGTGCGCTTCACCCAACTGGAGACGACGGCCTGAACGTCCGCAAGTCGTCATAAACATGTCATCAAAAAGAAGTGCAGGTGTAACAAAAGCGACATAGAGGGCGCTGAGCCGCACGGGACGGCCTAGTAAAAAAGGGATTTTTTTATGACAAGGAAGCTTGCCACAGCTCTGGTTGGCGCATGTTCGTTGCTGGCGCTCACTCCGGCTATTGCTCATGCCCAGGCACTTTCGGCGGAAGAGGCAGCGGCGCTTCGCGCAGAGGTGGATGCCCTGAAGGCGCAACTGGGCGCGATGGAAGCGCGGTTGAACAGCATCAGCGCGAAGACGGACGCGAACAGCAGCGCCATCGCGGCGGTGCCACCGCCCGCACCGGCCCCGGAAACCACCATCAAGTGGAAGGGCGCGCCGGAACTCAGCACCAAGGATGGCTGGAGCTTCAAGGTGCGCGGACGCCTGCAACTGGATTCGGCCTATGTCGATGCGCCCGATGGCATTACGGCAGGAGGCCTTGGCTATTCCACCGAAGTACGTCGCGCCCGCCTGGGCGTAGAGGGCGGCATGCCGGGCGGCTTTGGCTATAAATTCGAAGCGGACTTTGCCGACAATGGCGTGGAAATCGTGGATGCCATCTTGTCCTACACGGACAAGGGGCTGACCATCGCGGCCGGTCAGCACAACGGATTCCAGTCATTGGAAGAACTGACCAGCTCGCGCTTTTCCAGCTTCATGGAACGGGCGGCATTCACCGACGCCTTCAACTTCGAACGCAGGGTCGGCCTCTCCGCGACTGTTACGTCCGGCGATCTGTTGCTGTCGGGCGGAGTCTTCTCCGACAATATCGAGGACCTGACCAGCGACTCCAACAACAGCTATGGCTTTGACGGCCGGGCCGTCTGGGCGCCGAAGATGGGCGATACGCAGCTTCACCTTGGCGGATCCGCGCACTGGCGCGACTTCGCCGATGCGGCGACCACGGCGCGCTATCGCCAGCGGCCGTTCGTCCATGGCGCGGATGTCCGTTTCATCGATACCGGCAGCGTAAGCGCCGAGGGCGAACTGAACTACGGCCTGGAAGCAGCGATGATCCGTGGTCCGCTGCACTTTGCGGCGGAAGCGAACTGGCTGCGCACGCGCCGTCCGGGCCTGGCTGACCCGACCTTTTTCGGCGGCTATGCCGAAGTCGGCTACTTCCTGACCAAGGGCGACAGCCGGGGATACAAGGCGGGCATTTTCGACCGGGTCAAGCCGAGCAACTCGGTGGCCAAGGGGGGCATGGGCGCGCTGCAGGTCAATCTGCGCTACGATTATCTGGATCTGATTGACGCCGGGATCGTGGGGGGCACGCAAAACGGCTATGCAGCCTCGCTCATCTGGACGCCGATCGATTATGTCCGGTTCATGATAAACTATGGCCACATGGAATATGATCGTGCGGCGCTTACCGCTGGTGGCGACGACAGCTATAGCGCGGACGTTATCGGCGCACGGGCGCAAATCGACTTCTGACGAAAACAGGCGGCGGGTACCGTCGGCCCGCCGCCTGACCCATGCTACATGATCAGCACCAGGATCATGAGCGCCACAAGTCCCACCAGTGCCAGAAAGATGGCGAGACTTGTTGAAGACGACCGGGGAGGCTTGTCGGGGCCTGCATCAGGTACGGGCTTGTCCTCTTTCCTGAACTGAACCGTCTCCAGACCGGTCCGGCCCGGTATCGGAGCGACCGGATCGTGGTTGCGCGACCGTTGGGCAGCCACATTGCCCGAAGCCCCGTTTTTTGAAGCGCTGGAGCGTTTCCCGCCGGGAGTGAGAAGCTGCGTTTCTTCTCTTGTTTCGCGTTTATGCACGACATTCTCCGTCAGCTAACCCCCGTGTACGCGTTCCATTCGTCCCCTCGATTCGACCCATGAAGTAAACTCTTTTCCGGTTGCCGCGTTCCCCTCTACGCCGTGTAATTCCGGGAGCACGCGATCATGGATGGAGTATTTGGCTGGTATGCCAGCCTTTCAGGAATGCTGGCGGCCATAGTGATTGCGTCCAATCTGGGCCGCCGGATCACGGGATGGGGCTTCGTTCTGTTCACCACCTGCTCGATCGCCTGGATCATCGCTGGCCTTCGGGATGGAGAGCAGGCGCTGCTGTGGCAGAACATCGTGCTCTTCATGACCAACCTGCTTGGCGTCTATCGCTGGCTTATCCGGAAGGAGCGGCCGCGGGCCAGCGTTGATGCCGAACCGCGCTAGAAGCGGGCGCGGACGCCGCCATAGACCGCCCGGCGCTCGACCGGGTAGTAGATGGCGGAGGTGGGGGCGGCCAAGATGGTCGCGGAAATGTCGCCGATGGCCTTCTTGCCGGTCAGGTTGCGCGCGTCGAGGAACAGGTCAATGCCCTGCGCAATCGTCGCGCCGGCGGTGAGGCCGACCAGCGCGTAGTCGGACGTCCGCACCGTGTTGCTATAGTCTGCCCAGGCGCCCTGCGGCACCCATTCCAGATTCGGCGCGACATGCAACATGTCGTTGCCCAGCCGCAACTCGCTACGCAGGACGTGACGCGGCACGACCGGCAGGCGGTTGTTGCCGAATAGGACGTCGCCACGGAAGCGGAAATCCGAATACTGCCAGATCTGGCGCAGCCGCAGCCAGTCGGTCGGCTGGAGGCCGAGCGCGGCCTCGATCCCTTGGT
>CBHCMH010000230.1:0-4190 GCA_965974445.1 uncultured Rhizorhapis sp. | reverse complement strand
CTCGACCTGTCCGCTTGGGCGGAGCTATCCGATGCCGATTATGACGCGCTAAAGCCCCTGCGTTGGGGCGGCCCATCGCCCTTTGCCAACAAGCGCTTCACCACGCCCAGCGGCCGCGCGCGGATGATAGCGGTGCAGCCCCCCGCAGCGCCCGTGGCCGATCCCGCCTATCCCTTCCGCCTCAACACCAGCCGCTATCGCGACCAATGGCACACGATGACGCGCACGGCGCTCAGCCCCCGCCTGTCGCAGCATCGCCGCGAGCCGCTGGCGGAGGTGCACCCGCAGGATGCCGCCGCGCTGGGAATCGAGGATGGCGGCCTTGCCCGCGTCACGACCGCGCAGGGCGAAGCCGTCTTCCGGGTGGCCCTGAGCGAAGGCCAGCGTCCGGGCGAGTTGTGCGTGCCGATGCACTGGACCGACCAGATCTCCGCAGGCGGACGCGCCAACCGGCTGCCCAACCAGAATGCCGATCCGGTCTCCGGCCAGCCCGGCTTCAAGAACAGCGCGGCGGCGATCGAGCCGGTTACGCCCGAGTGGACCGGCTTTCTGGTGACGCGCGATCAGCCCGCGCTCCACGACATTGCTTATTGGACGCTGGTGCGCCAGCGTTCTGGCTGGCTCACCGAACTCGCCGGATTTGGCGAGCCCGACATCGCCGCGCTGCTGCCGCCGGGCGCCCGCATCGAAGCGATTGACGCCGTTCGCGGCGCCCGCCGCTATGCTGTGCTGGGCGAGGATGGCAGGCTGGCCGCCGCCCTGTTTCTCACTCGTTCGGGCAAGCTGCCCCCGCGCGACTGGATCGCAGGGCAACTCGATGCCGAAGACGCCGCCCACGGCCCCGCGCTGCTCGCCGGCCGCCCGGCGCAATTGCCACCCGACCGCGGCGCGATCATCTGTGTCTGCTTCGATGTCGGCATGAAGACCATCCTCCACGCCATCGCCGACCAGAATCTCACCTCCGTCGAGGCCGTGGGATCGGCCCTGAACGCCGGCACCAATTGCGGCAGTTGCAGACCCGCCATCAAATCCCTCCTCCAGGAGCAAAGGGAGACCGTCAGTGCGGCATGAACCCAATGGAGCCAACCCGGTATGGCTCGTCGGCGCTGGTCCCGGCGATCCCGAGCTGTTGACCCGCAAGGCGGAAAGGCTGATCTACACCGCCGACATCGTCTTCTACGATGCGCTGGTCGGTCCCGACATCCTTTCGCTGATCGCGCCCAAGGCGGAACGCGTGGCGGTCGGCAAGCGGTCCGGCCGCCACAGCAAGGATCAGGAAAGCATCAACGCGCTGCTGCTTGCGGCCGCCAGGGCTGGCAAGCGGGTGGTCCGGCTGAAGGGCGGCGATCCGTCGATCTTCGGACGTTCCATGGAAGAAATTGCCTATCTCCAGGCCGAGGGGATCGAGGTGCGCATCTGCCCCGGCATCACGGCCGCCAGTGCGGCGGCGGCCAGTCTGGGCCTGTCGCTGACCCTGCGCGGCATGGCGCGCCGCCTGCAGTTCGTGACGGCGCACGCACGCAAGGGCGAGGTGCTGGACCTCGACTGGCAGGCGCTCGCTGACCCGGAATCCACGCTCGCCGTTTACATGGGCAAGGCGGCGGCCGAGGATGTGTCGCGCCAGCTGATGGCGGCGGGACTGGCGGGGGATACGCCTGCTGTCGTCATCGAAAATGCCAGCCTGCCCAATGAACGCCACCTCGCCACCCGCCTCGACCTCCTGCCGCTGGCGGTGAAGACCGGGATCGGCGATGGGCCTGCCTTGCTGCTCATCGGCCGCGCGATGGACGTGCGCGCCGCCGCGCTCGCGGCGCGGCAGTCGCAGGCGGCCGGGCACGGCAAATAGCGCCCGCCACTCTTTCGCTTCAACCGGACGGCAACAGCGGGTAGAGCGGTGCCATGCCGCTTCGCCGCCTGTCAGTTACGGATTTCCGCAATCACGCCGATGCGCTGATCGTGCCGGACCATCTGTTCGTCGTCCTGACGGGCGAAAATGGCGCGGGGAAGACCAATATATTGGAAGCCGTGTCGATGCTGGTGCCGGGCAGGGGGCTACGCGGTGCGGCGCTGCGGGACATGGCGCGGCAGGGCGGGCCGGGCATTTTCAGAATCGCGGCGCAGATTGGCGATGTGACCATCGGCACCGGCACAACCCCCGATGCCACCGACCGCCGATTGGTGCGGATCAACGGCGCGCAGGCGGCGGCAAGCGCCCTTTCGGAATGGCTGAGCATCGTGTGGCTGACCCCCGCGATGGACCGGCTGTTCACGGAGTCGCCAGGGGGTCGTCGGCGATTTCTCGACCGGTTGGTGCTGGCGCTCCATCCGGGCCATGCAGTCCACAGCGCCCGCTATGAAGCGGCGATGCGCAGCCGCACCAAACTCCTCACCGCCGACCGGCCCGCCGATCCGGCCTGGCTGGCGGCGTTGGAGGCGCAGATGGCGGAACATGGTGTTGCGCTCGCCCGTGCCCGCCTCGACACGGTGACGGCGCTGGGCGAAGGCCTGTCAGAGCAGCTGGATGGTCCCTTTGCTCGCCCCAGCCTGGGTCTGGATGGCTGGGATGAGGCCGAGGGCGATCTGGCCCGGACTCTCGCGGAGAGCCGCCGTCGCGACGCCGCTGCCGGGCGGGCGCTCGCCGGGCCGCACCGCACCGATTTTGCCGTCACCCATGCGGCCAAGGGGCAAGCGGCAGCGCTCTGTTCCACCGGCGAGCAGAAGGCGTTGCTGCTGTCGATCGTCCTCGGCCACGCCGAACTGGTGGCGCGCAGGATGGACCGGCGGCCCATATTGCTGCTGGACGAGGTCGCCGCGCATCTCGACCCCCGGCGGCGGATGGCGCTGTTCGACCGGCTCGCGGCCGGGGGAGGGCAGGTGTGGATGACGGGAACCGAGCCTGCCCTGTTCGAGGGGTTGGGGGAAGCGTGCCGCTTGCATGTATCGGCGGGGCAGGTGGTTCGGGTGGAGTGAGTGCGGGTGGCTTTCTGCCATTCCCCTCTCGCTTGCGGGAGGGGTTAGGGGAGGGCATGTCTCCGCGCAATCCTTACAGGCCCTCCCCCAGCCCCTCCCGCTCGCGGGAGGGGAGTCAGGCCAACTCCAGCACCTGCGGCTCCACTTCCGTTCCCGCCGCTTCCAACAGCCGCTTCTCCAGCGTGGCGATGCGCTGCTTGCTTTCCAGCTTCCCGCCCAAAAGGTCGGTGATGTAGAAAGTGTCCACCGCGCGTTCGCCATAGGTTGCGACATGAGCGCTGTGGATCGTCACCTTTGACTGGAACAGCGCATAGGCTAGGCTGTAGAGCAAGGCCGGGCGGTCGCGGGCGTTCGCCTCTACCACGGTGAAGCGGTTGGATGCCTTGTTGTCGATGAGGACGTTGGGCACGATGTGGAACGCTTCCGCTCGGGTGCGGTTGAGCGGCTTTGCTTCCAGCTTGGTGGTCAGCTTGTGCCGGTTGGCCAGTGCCTCCTCAATCGCCGTGCGGATGCGGGCCAGCTGGTCGGCGCGGTCGAAGGGGCCGCCGAACGGGTCCTGCACCAGGAAATTGTCGATCGCCATGCCGTCCCGCATTGTGTGGATGCGCGCGTCGATGATGTTACCGCCCGCCAGATGGATCGCGCCTGCAATGCGATAGAAGAGGCCGGGGTGGTCGGACGCATAGACCGTCACCAGCGTCGCGCCCCGGTCGGGGTAAACTTCCGCCGTGATGGACAACGGCTTTTTGCCCGCGCCCAGCACATGGCGGGCATTCTGCAGCAATATGTCGTCGGGTTCCGCGATCCAGTAAGATTCGGGGAAGCGCTTGCGGAGCGAGGCGAACTCCTTGTCGGGCAGGGCAAGAGCCGTATGCAGGCGATGCTGCTTGGCCTCGATCCGTTCCTTGCGGCCTTTCTGCTTGTGGCCCAGGCGCAGCACCTCCTCCGCCAGCTCGAACAGGTCGGACAGGAGCTGCCGTTTCCAGCTGTTCCAGACACCCGGACCGACCGCGCGAATGTCCACGACCGTCAGCACCAGCAGCAGGCGCAGGCGCTCCGGACTTTGCACGATGTCGGTGAAATCCAGGATCGTCTTGAAATCGCTAAGGTCGCGCTTGAACGCCGTCGCGGACATCAGCAGGTGATAGCGCACCAGCCAGGACACCGTATCCGTCTCCGCCGCGCTGAGCCCCAGTCGCGGGCAGAGATCAAGCGCGATT
>CBHCMH010000229.1:0-4202 GCA_965974445.1 uncultured Rhizorhapis sp. | reverse complement strand
CGAGCTTGCCGCCCCGACGTACCTCGACAGTTACTTCGTCGCCCGGACGCTTGGCCCGGCGTTCGGTCATGGAGTCCTCGTCATCGTCCTCCGCGACCTCTTCCTCGACATCCTCTTCTTCCTTGTAGGTTGGCCCAGCGGTTTTCTCGCTGATTTCGCCGTCGTCCTCGGCGCCGTCCTCCAAATTTTCGGGCGCGGGATCCTTCGACAGCATGGCGTCGAGGTCCAGGATCTCGCGCAACTGCATTTCGCCATTGTTGAGTGCGGTGGACCATTCGATGATCGCGTTAAAGGTGATCGGGCTTTCGCACAGACCCAGGATCATCGTGTCCCTGCCTGCCTCAATGCGCTTGGCGATGGCAATTTCGCCTTCGCGGCTCAGCAGTTCGACCGCCCCCATTTCGCGCAGGTACATGCGCACGGGATCGTCAGTCCGGTCGACCGTTTCCTTCTTTTTCTCCGGCACGGAGCGGGACGAGGCATCGTCCTCATCCTCGTCGGCGGAATCAACGGCATCCACCTCTTCTTCCGGACGTTCCTCGCCGTCTTCGCCGGCCTCTTCATTTTCGACGATGTTGACGCCCATGTCGTTGAGGGCGGCCATGACATCCTCGATCTGCTCGGAAGACATCTGGTCCTGCGGCAGGGCGTCGTTCAGCTCGTCATAAGTGATGTAGCCGCGCTTCTTCGCCCGGCTGATCAGCTTTTTGACTGACGCTTCGTTGAGATCGAGAAGCGGCGCGTCACCGCTGTCCATGTCGTCGGTCTGCGTCTTGTTCGCCTTGCTCGCCATTTATTCGCCTTAAACTGTTACAAAGCAGGATAATCTTGGAATGAACCGTTCGTCCCGAGTCCCTCGACTGCCTGCCAAGGCAGGCGCTCGGGATAAACTTCATTCCAACGGAATGAAGTCGAGGGACCCTGCGCAACGTCCCTCGACTTCGCTCGGGACGAACGGAGAAAGCTCAATTCAAAACTATCTGCTCAAACGTCCCACTATCGTCACAAACTGTCGTCAGGCTGCATCAGGTCGGCAAGCCGCTTTTCATGATCGGCCTTCATTTCCCGCAGCTTTTGCTGCCGGGCGAAGCTGGCCTCATCGAACGACTCACTCATCCGGCGCGTAGCCTCCGCCAGCGCGCCTTCAATCTCCGGTCCAGCCACCATGACCCGAATCGCCTCGCCCAGATCGCGACAAGCACGTTCAGGATCGGCATCCTTGCGGGTGAAGGTGAAATTCAGCGCGTCGGCCCGAAGCAGCCCTCTCGCATTATTATACAATTCACCTTGCCCCAATATGGTAAGGAGGGCCTGCGTATCAAGTATTTCCTGCTGCATGGCGGAGGAAAGTAGAATTTCCATCATGCGCCCCATTTCAGGGTCCGCGATCACCAAATGGGAAAGCTCCTCCATGTGGGATCGGATTTCTGCCGGATAGCGCAGCAGGCCGCTGATGACGCCGTTCAATAATATGCCTTCCAGGCCAGTCGAGCCAATGGCGCGAACCTCACCCGAGACCGGCTCATAGATGGGCCGGAACTCGCCCTTCCGCCAGGCTTTGCGGTCGCGGGCGGGGAAAGGCGCGGCATTTTGTTTCCGCGTGAAGAACAAGGCGTCCAGCCGTTCGCGGAACGCTTGCCCGTACAGCGCGCGCACATCGTCATGCCCGATCTGGACCGCGATGTCGCGCAGGCGTTGTTTCAGCCCGGCACGTTCCTCGGGCGTATTGAGCGGCGCGCTCGCCACCTCATGCTTCCAGAGCCGTTCCACCAGCGGCTCGGCATTTTGCAGAAGGGCTTCGAAAGCCCCCGGTCCCTGCGCCCGCACAAGATCGTCGGGGTCCTGGCCGGGGGGCAGGGTGGCGAAGGCGAGGCTATGACCCGGGCGGAGCAGGGGGAGGGCGCGCATCGCGGCGCGGATGGCGGCTTTCTGGCCCGCCGCGTCGCCATCGAAGCAAAGGATCGGCACCTCCACCATTTTCCACAGCCGCTCGATCTGATGTTCGGTGAGCGCGGTGCCGAGCGGGGCGACCGCCTCGCCAAACCCGGCCTGCGCGAGGGCGATGACGTCCATATAGCCTTCGACCACGATCACCCGGCCGGACTGGCGGGCGGCGGGCGAGGCCCGGTCGAGATTGTAGAGCGTGCGCCCCTTGTCGAAAAGCGGGGTGTCGGGGGAGTTGAGATATTTGGGCTCGCCCGCGCCCAATATGCGGCCTCCGAACGCAATCACCCGGCCGCGCGCGTCGCGGATCGGGATCATCAGGCGGCCACGGAAGCGGTCGTAGCTTTCGCGTTTTCTGGTTTTGCCGCCGTCGTCATCGGCCCCATCGGGGTCGATGAGCATGCCTGCTTCGATGAGGCGCGGCTCGCCATGGCTTTTGAGCGCGTCCTTCAACCGGCCGCGCGCGTCGGGGGAATAGCCGAAGCCGAAGGTCTTGAGCGTTGCCGGGGTGATCCCCCGCTTTTTCAGATATGCCCGCGCCTCCGCGCCCTCGATGCCCTGCAATTGCTCGACGAACCAGTCCTGCGCGGCGGCCATGACGTCATGCAGCGTGGCGGCCTGTTCCGCCTTCTTCGCGGCCTGCGGATCGGGCGCGGGCACCTCCAGTCCGGCGGTGGCGGCCAGTTCCTTCACCGCCTCCATGAAGGGCAGGCCGCGATGGTCGGTCATCCAGCGGATGGCGTCGCCATGCGCGCCGCAGCCAAAGCAGTGGTAGAACCCCTTTTCGTCGTTGATGGTGAAGCTGGGCGTCTTTTCGTTATGGAAAGGGCAGCAGGCCTTGTACTCGCGCCCGGCCTTCTGGATTTTCACCGTCTTGCCGATGAGGGTGGAGAGCGTGACGCGGGCACGCAGTTCGTCCAGCCATTGGGGGGAGAGGGACATTTAACTCCCCTCCCGCTCGCGGGAGGGGTTGGGGGAGGGCATGTCAGCGATCACCCTCTCAATCTCCTGCACGACACCCTCGATCCGGTCAATCACGTCATTAATCCAGAACCGGATGACCTTGTAGCCTTGTGCTTCAAGAAATTTGGAGCGGCGCTGGTCGGCTTCGGCATTCCAGTCATGCTGACCGCCATCGACCTCTATGACAAGCTTGATGCTGCGCGCGATAAAATCGCAGATGAATGGACCGACGGGGACCTGGCGGTTGAACCGAGTTCCGGCTACTTTTTTGGAGCTAAGCTGGTGCCAGAGCAGGCGTTCTGCGTCGGTGGCGTTGTTGCGGAGATCCCTCGCTCGAATAGTGGGCCTTTTGTAGGCTTTGTCGACGGCTTTGCCTGTCACATGCCCTCCCCCGACCCCTCCCGCAAGCGGGAGGGGAGATTCAGTTCAAAGCCGCCTTCACCAGTCCACTCGCCTTGCTCATGTCAAGCTGCGTGCCATGGCGTTCCTTCAACAGCGCCATCACGCGTCCCATGTCCTTGACGCTTTCCGCGCCGACTTCGGCCTTGATCGCCTCGATCGCGGCGGTGGTTTCCGCCTCGCTCATTTGCGCGGGGAGGAAGCCTTCGATGACGTCCACTTCCGCCTGTTCCTTCGCGGCGAGTTCCGCGCGGCCGCCTTGTTCGTACATGGCAATCGATTCGCGGCGCTGCTTCACCATTTTCTGCAGGACTTCGGTGACGACCGCATCGTCCTCAGGTACCTGCTTGGCTGTGCGCAATTCGATGTCGCGATCCTTGATCTTCGAGAGGATCAGGCGGACGGCGGCCAGCCTTTCCTTGTCCCCGCTCTTCATGGCGGCGATCTGGGCAGCTTTGATCTCGTCGCGAATCATCGGATGCTTTCGTCCTTCTCATGCGGAAAGGCACAGCTATAGCGGCAAGAATCTGATTATAATAGGATTGACCCAAGGGCACAGGGGGCCTAATTCCGCGTCCGTTTAGCCTGCTGAATAGCGGGCATGCCCAGGACAAGACAAAGGACATCATCATGGCAAGCGCCAAATCCCTGACCGTGCCTGAAGGAGCCACAGGGGTATTGGTTCTGGCGGACGGCACCGTCCTGTTCGGCCGGGGTTTCGGCGCTGTCGGCAATGCAGTGGGCGAGGTCTGCTTCAACACCGCGATGACCGGCTATCAGGAGGTAATGACCGATCCCAGCTATGCGGGGCAGATCGTCACTTTCACCTTTCCCCATATCGGCAATGTCGGCACCAATCTGGACGATGTGGTGGCGGATGCGCCGCATGCGCTGGG
>CBHCMH010000228.1:0-4204 GCA_965974445.1 uncultured Rhizorhapis sp. | reverse complement strand
TCTTCGACAGGCGGCGGAGCTGGCCGTCGATTTCTCGCATCCGCTTGCGGCCATAAAGATAATCGCCATTTTCGCTGCGGTCGCCATTGCCGGCGGCCCAGCTCACAATCTCCACGATCTGCGGGCGCTCGACAGCGAACAGGCGCTCATATTCGGCGCGGAGGGCTGCAAAACCGGCGGGCGTGATATAGTTGTGGCGGTTCATGCTCTATGGATTGAACCGATGAATTCGGCGGTTCAACCGGGCTGGTTCTTGCCCAGATAGCGGCTGAGCGGAGCCTTGCCCTTGAACTGCGCCTGCGATGGATTCATCAGGTCATAGACCACGGCGTTCTCCAGCACCCGATGAACATAATTCTTCGTCTCATAGATCGGGATGTTTTCGATCCAGCGCAGCATATCGACGCTGGGCAGGCGGGGGTCTCCGTTCGCGGCGATCCACTTGTTCACATTGCCCGGCCCGGCATTATAGGCCGCCACGGCCAGGGGATAGCTGCCGCCATAATAGCGCAGCATCGACCGGAAATAGGTGCTGCCCAACTGAATATTGTAATTGGGATCCTGGGTCAGCGCGGAAGGGTCGTAGGACAGGCCGATCTTGCCCGCCGTTTCCCGTGCCGTGCCCGGCATCAACTGCATCAGGCCGCGCGCGCCCGCATGGCTGACCGCCTGCCGATCGAACTGGCTTTCTTGCCGCGCGATGGCGTGGATCATGGTCCAGTCGGCCTGATAGCCGCTGGGGATGGGGATGCGGGGGAAGCCCGCCTCGCTATAGCCAAGCTGCCCCTGCGCGCTGGCATGACGGCCGACCATGACGCTTAGGTCCGGGCGGCCGATCGTCCTGGAAAGCTCGGCGGCCAGAATCTGGTCGGCGGGCGTTGTGGCGTTGCTGGCGATGGCGCGCAGGAATTTGCTCTGATCCTGCCACTGGCCCTGCTGTCCCAGTGTGCGAACCGCCTTCACGACGCCGCGATTATGGAAGGCCGCGCGATCGGCCTCCGTCACCTGAACGGGAATGCTGGCGGCGGGAACCGGCAGCTCGCGTCCCAGCCGCTCCAGCGCCAGTTGCCCGTAAAACTGGTCGGCATGATTGCCCGCGCGCTCCAGGAACTGGTTCGCCTGAGTCGCGTCGCCTGCGTCCTGTGCTGCCCGTCCCGCCCAGTAATAGCCTTTGGATATGGTCTGCGGAGAACGCGCCGCCTCGGCATAGCGGCGGAACATCGCCGCCGCGTCCTGCGGACGCTTCAATTCATAATAAGCGGTTGTTCCGGCAAGCCAGACAAGGCTGGTATAATCGTCCCGCTCGCCGATCGGCCGGTCGCGGATTTCCGTGCCCGGCGCGTAGGCGTCATCCACCCGGCTCGCAATCGCATAGGCAAGCGACCACTGGCGGTCATTCGCCGCCGCGCGCGCATTGGTGAGCAGGGCCTCATACCATTTTTCGGCATTGGCGGGCGGTACAGCGACCGTCGCCCGTTTCGCCAGCAGGTCGCGCGCGGCCCAGCTATTGCCTGCGTCCCGCAGCCACATGGCCTTGTCCGCCAGATAGCCCGCATCATTGGCGCCAGCCGCCTCCGCCGCCTGCAGCTTCGCCGCCGTGTCGGGCATCTGCTGCTTCAGCGCCAGTCGCGCCTCGAACACCGGTCGGCGAGCGGGCGACACATAGGCGATCTGCCGCACCGCGCCGCTCGTTGCATTGGCCCACAAGAGAGCGTCCATGCGCATGTCATGGTCGGCCTGCCCAAAGGTCCGGCCGAACAGATTGAGCAGCCGCGCTTCGTCATCGGGATTGAGCGCGCCGCCGCGCCAGGCCGTGCGCGCCGCCGCCTGCGCCGTATGATCGTCACCGGGCCGCCCACTTGCCGACAGGGCAATGGCGTACCGCGCCCATCCTGTATTGCTGAGCGGCGGATATTTGGCGAAATAGGCCAGTACCTGCGACGGCGAATAGCTCAGCGGGTTTATGGCCTGCTCGGCGGTCTTGCGCATCCGCTCTTCGCCCGGCCAGCCGGGATTGGCGGTCAGGAAGTTCGCATATTCCATGAAGGACAGCGTGTCGCTCTGGTTCAGCCGCCGCCACTGGCTGATCGCCGAACTCAGCTGGACATCCTGGGGCACGGGCGCCGCGATGGTATCGCGCACCCTTTCCCAATCCTGCTGCGGCGCTTCGGTGGACGCTGCCATCGTGAAGGATGTGCTGCCCGCGAGCACCGCCAAAAGTGCGATTCTTGATACCATGCTGGACATAATGCCCATTCGATCCTTATCAGGCGCTGAACGCCACGCTATAGGACGCCGCTATTGTCCTTCGTGGGGCCATTATGCCTCTATTGGACTCGGGTTTGAAGGAGTATTTCATGTTTTCTGGGTCGATACCGGCTCTGGTGAC
The DNA here is from genome assembly GCA_965974445.1 of uncultured Rhizorhapis sp. Taxonomy (GTDB): domain Bacteria; phylum Pseudomonadota; class Alphaproteobacteria; order Sphingomonadales; family Sphingomonadaceae; genus Rhizorhapis. The sequence goes on along the minus strand of CBHCMH010000228.1, from coordinate 1,815 downwards.
GCCCTTTCGCGACGGAAAGCTGGACGAGACGGCCTTTCGGGAACTGGTCGATTGGCAAATTGCCGAGAATAGTTCGGCTCTCGTCCCCTGCGGCACCACCGGCGAAAGCGCGACCATGTCCATTACGGAGCATAATCGCGTCATCGAAATCTGCGTCGAACAGACTGCCGGACGCGTGCCCGTGATTGCCGGCTGCGGCTCCAACGACACGATGACCGCGCTTGAACATATGAAGGCCGCCGAAGCGGCGGGGGCCGACGCCGCCCTGGTCGTCGCGCCCTATTACAACAAGCCCAATCAGGAGGGCGTATTTCAGCATTTCGCCTATCTGGCCGAGCACAGCGCATTGCCGATCCTTCTATACAATGTGCCGTCCCGCACCATCACCGACATCAGCGTCGATGTGATGCGCCGCCTGCGGCAATATCCGACCATCGTCGGGGTCAAGGACGCGACCGGCAATCTGGGGCGTGTCACCGCACAGCGCCTTGCCTGCGGCACGGACTTCTGCCAGCTGTCCGGCAATGATGAAACGGCATTGGGTTTTCTGGCAATGGGCGGCAAGGGCTGCATTTCCGTGACCGCCAATGTCGCGCCGCGCCTGTGCGCCGAATTCGAGGCGGCTTGCGCCGGTGGAGACTGGGCGCGTGCGCTGGAGTTGCAGGACAGGCTCTACCCGCTCCATGACGCGATGTTCAGCGACACTTCTCCCGGTCCCGTCAAATATGCCTTGAGCCGCGTGCGTCCGGACATGCCGGGCGAAGTCCGTCTGCCCATCACCTGGCCGTCCGAGGCAAGCCGCGCCGCAGTCGACCGGGCGCTGGAGATTGCCGGGCTGATATGACTGCCATGAAATTATCAATGCCGTTCGTCCCGAGCGAAGTCGAGGGACGCTTTCACGCTGTTGTGAGGTGTGTCTCGACTTCGCTCGACACGAACGGATAGAAAAAAACGGAATGGCCCGCCCGCGTCACGCAGAATTCGACAAGGTTAAGACCGTCGCCGAGAACCGGCGCGCGCGGTATGATTACGCCATCGACCATGTCTATGAAGCGGGCATTGTCCTGTCCGGAACGGAGGTCAAATCCCTCCGCTTCGGCGAAGGATCGATTGCCGAAAGCTATGCCGAGGTAAAAGGCGACGAGGTCTGGCTTGTTAACAGCAACATCCCTGAATTCAGCCATGGCAATCGCTTCAACCATGAGCCCAAGCGGCTTCGCAAACTGCTGCTCAGCCAGCGGGAAATCGCCAAGCTTCACGGCGCGGTCGCCCGGCAGGGCATGACCCTGGTGCCGCTTTCCATCTATTTCAACAGCCGGGGCCGTGCGAAGGTCGAACTGGCGCTGGCCAAAGGCAAGAAGTTGCACGACAAGCGCGAGAGCGAAAAGGAACGGGACTGGAAGCGGGAGCAGGGCCGCCTGCTGCGCGAGAGGGGCTGAATTCATCATGCCCCACAGAGCGCCGCGCTGGCTAGCGCGCCACATGCCCACGCAGGAATCGATTCGCGCCAACCGCTTTCTCTCGCCCTTCGCCAACCGCATCCTGGCGCCTGAGCTTTGGCGCTTTACCCGCCGCTCGGTGCCGCGCGGCGTGGCGCTCGGCATGGTCGTGGGTATCATCATTCCCCTGGCGCAGATTGTCTTTGCCGCATTGCTGGCCTTGACCTGCCGTGCGAACGTGCCGGTAGCGGCGGCCACGACTTTCGTGACCAATCCCATTACGACGCCGATCCTCTGGCTGCTCGCCTATCGGGTCGGCGATTGGATTCTGCACATTGACGCAATGACCTATGGCCAGCCGCTCAATACCCAGCTT
>CBHCMH010000227.1:0-4207 GCA_965974445.1 uncultured Rhizorhapis sp. | reverse complement strand
GGAGCTGGGCGGAATTGCCCGCGCAGGCGATCAAATATATCCGCCGGGTCGAGGAACTGATCCAATGTCCAGTGACGCTCGTTTCCACCTCTCCCCAACGCGACGACACGATATTGGTACGCGATCCGTTCGCGGATTAAGACGAGCCGTCGGCATGATTGTTGCCGCTGCGCAATTTTATCCCATATTCGCGGCATGACATCCCGCGAAGCGACCAGCCTTTTGCCGCGCAACATGTTGGAGGAAGCCAATCCGATCCCGCGCGCGGTCGCGGACTGGCTCCATGTGCTGGCGTTCGGGGCCATCGGCTGGCCTTGGCTGCTCCGCAGCCTGTCGGGAGGGCGGCGCAAGGACAAGCTGGCGCTGCTGGACCGGCTGGGGCTTCCGCACGACGCCCTGCCCAACCTCGGCAGTTGGAAGGCCGATACGGCACTGCTGTCGCACATCGTCGATAGCGTGGAAGCGATCCAGCCGCAGCATGTGGTGGAACTGGGATCCGGCGCTTCCAGCCTGGTGACGGCGCGCGCGCTGCACCTGTTCGGCGGCGGCATGCTGCACAGCTATGACCAGCATGGCGATTTCGTCGGAGCGACCATGGACTGGCTCGGCGAACACGGGCTAAACGCCCAGATGCACCATGCGCCGCTGGTGCCCGCGCCTGCGGGCTGGCCGGGCTATTGGTATCAGCTGACAGCCGTGCCGGATTCCATCGACATGCTCATCATCGACGGCCCGCCCTGGTCGGTGCATCCCTATGTGCGCGGCGCGGCGGAGATTCTCTTCGATCGCATCGCCATAGGCGGCCTTATCCTGCTGGACGATGCCGCCCGCCCCGGCGAGCGCGTCGTCGCCCGCCGCTGGCGCCGCAACTGGCCCAATTTCCGCTTCGATCTGATGCGGAGCGGGACAAAGGGAACGCTGGTCGGGCGGCGGCTTTTTTAGGGTGCCGTACAGAACCGTTCCTGCTGAGCCTGTCGAAGCAATTGTTCGTCTGATTGCATCGCCCGAAAGAACAAAGAAACGCCCTTCGACAGGCTCAGGGCGACGCGGATGGAGCTGCATTCGTACCCGTTCTACTCCAGCAGCTCGCCCGAACCCGGATCATGTTTCAGCTTGTGTGACCGCACCGATTCCTTGGTTCCGGCCGGCTCTGTCGCTGGACGGGGCGGCTCGCCATCATGTTCGGGCGGCCGCATATTTTCATTCTCGACTTCCCGGTTGGTGGGACGCTTATCGGATTGACGCTCGCTTCGGCGCGCCGATTTCAACATGGCCATCTTGCGATCTCCTCTGGCCAGTCAACGCCCCCGCGCCGGACTTGATCCACAGGTGGCGGGCCAGCATCAGCGGCGGCATGCGCAGCCAGTGGGAACGTATGTAAAAGGCCAGACGCGTCAACGTCCCTGTCTCCTGCCCCCAATGATTGCGGGAAAGCAGCCGGCGCACATAAAGCCGGTCCGAAAGCCGCAACGCACCGCCCGCGCCATAAAGCCCGTTCGCCAGCCGCAGGCCGCGCTCCAGATGCGGGCGCAGCCCATGTAGCGCCGCCCGGCTTTCCAGCCGCGCCTCAAACCCGCCTTCCCCGCCGAATTCCTCCAGCAGGCAGTGCAGATCCCACAAGTTCCGCGAGCCGCCGGCCAGATCGCCGTCCGCCAGCAGATGCGCCACGCAATGCAGCACCATATCCTCAGGCGACAGCACGCACAGGCCGCCGCCCAATTCCAGCCGGTCCGCGATCATCGCGTCGGCATCCGGCGTCTGCCGCGCCGTCAATGGCAGGATGGTGTGATGCACGTCGATCATCCGGTCCCGTTCGCGATGGATCATCGGAGGCAGCTCGTGCATCCAGCGCCGGTAATAAAGGTCGTCATAGGGATCGGATTTCACCCATTCCCAACCCGCGTCCTTCAGCGCGGTCTCCACGGAGGGCAGCGCCTCGCGGGGAACCAATATGTCCAGGTCGCCAATCGACCGGCCCACCCCGGCCTTCAGCCCGGCTGCCGCATAGGCCGTACCTTTCAGCAAAATGACCGGCGTATCGAGGCCGTTGAGCGCCGCCCGCGCCCTGTCCGCCTCCCACAGCGCCTGCCGCCGGACGAACGCAGCCTGATCGCGCGCGTCCGCCATGATCCGGTCGATGGCGGGCGGCAGGGACAGGCCGTTCAGCCGATGCGCCAGCGTGCCGATCAGCTGTTCGGCCCGCGCCATGGAGACAAGCGCGTTCCATTCGCCGCTGCCCAGCCCCTGCACCGATGCCGGATCGCGAAGCGCCCGGACAAGCAACATCGCGCTCATGCCGCCGCGCTCCACAGTTGCTCGACCAGCGCCATCGCCTCTTCGCCCGAACCATAATCGATGGCCTGCGCGGGCACCTCGTCCACGAACCGGGATAATGCGGCAAATCCGGCCTCCCCCAGCGCCACATAGTTGGTGGATGCCTGGGTCAGCCGCACGAAGCTTTCGCTCTTGCCGACGGACCGCACCGCTGCCTCATGCCCAAAGCGGGGGAATAGCAGCAGGGCGGGCATCGCCCCTTCGCTCATCCGGGCAACCGCCTCGGGCCGGGGAACAAGATGCCGGATGTCGCCCTTGGGCGTCGCCTGCATCAAGGGACCGAAGCGGGCCGGTTTGGCCTCTCCCTCCATCACGGCGATGGCGCCGTTCTTCAGCGATATGAGCCGGGGGAAGGCAAAGATTTCGCCGCTCGCCAGATCGAGCAGGGCAAACTCGTCCCCCATCAGCCGCCAGCCGCGTTCGCCCAGCATCGCGGCGAGCGTCGATTTGCCCGATCCCGACGCCCCCGTCATCACCAGCGCCCGCCCGTCCCGCTCGACACAGGATGCGTGCAGCAGCACATGCCGCCGCCAGCCAAGCGCCATTTGCAGGTTCATGCCCATTTCCGCGGCGAGCAACCCCTGCGCCAGCGGCAGCGGGGCGGCGTCCGGCAGCATATAGTCGCCGCCGATCGCGACCGAAGGCCGCACCCAGCGCCGCCACGGCCGCGCCGACTCCAGCCGGACGGTGAAATCCGCGATGCCGCTTTCCGGCTTCGGATAAGCCGCGTAAAGCCATTCCAACTGCTCGACCGGTTCGCGCCAGGCCGATGCGATGCGGAAGGAGGCAGGCCCGATCTGTAGGGACAGGTTTTGCATCACAGCCGCTCCACCAGCCCGAGCGCGGCCAGTTCCTCCAGCCGCGCAGCCACGACGGGGATCAGCGATTCGGTTTCATTGCCCAGCTCGAACCGCTGCGACAGGCGCTCCAATATTTCTTCGGCGCCCAAAGGATCGCCACCCATCACCCCCAGCATTTCAGGCACCGGCGAGGCAACGACATGCGTCGTCCCCGATCGGCGGTGATAGATGAGGCTCAGATCGTCGAGCGGCTTTATGACAAGATGGGAGGCGTCTTCCGCGCGAAACCTGGGTTGCGCCATATCATCGCTCAGCCGTGCCGGACGGCCGCTCAGCGCGGCATCTGCAGGGATGCGTAGCAGGTAAAGCCGCTATTCCCCGCCTGCAGCCGGCGAATATAGTTCATATAGGCCTGGCTCTGCTCATAGCTTGTGCCGGGCAGGCTGCGTCCCTTGATCGCCGCTTTCACATCCTCGCCCTTGAAGACGCGGCCAGCTGGGAAGGCTCCCGGCGTATCGGGCGGCACAAGGCGGCCATCGGCGGCGATATACTGCCCCGCGCGGCCCATGTCGGGCACTGGTATCTCGCAATTCATCACCGAAGCGGCGCTCTGCGCCAGGGCAGGACGGATGGAAACGACGGCGGACGTCGCGACCGCGCCCATCATCAGCATCTGCCGCCGCGATGGCACGGCCAGGCCTTCCGCTGCTTGCGCTTCATCCGGCTGCGAATGATCTTCCCTGTCGTTCATGCCCGCCTTATTCCCCGATTTGCCTTTCAGAAGGGTAAAAGTCCGTCCGATAAAAACCGTTTCGGTATAGTCGCGGACAATGTCATCGCAGCAGCCGCAAAAATAATCTAGGCCTGAACCCATGAACCGAACTTCAACCATCCAGTTCATCGCGGCATTCTTCATCATTCTGATCGGCGCCACCGGATCGCTGGTCTTCGGCGGCAGCTGGCAGACCGCGTTGATAGCGATCGTGGCGGGCGCCTTCGCGCTGATGGTCATGATCGACCGTCAGCCGCTTCCGGCGCCCCCTGCCGCCCCGGAGCCTAAGCCTTCGACCGAC
>CBHCMH010000226.1:0-4213 GCA_965974445.1 uncultured Rhizorhapis sp. | reverse complement strand
AAAAGCCCCATACTCGCCCCAAAATCCTCCACGCACGAATTTCGCAACGATCCCCTGAAGGGGAGGGGCTATGGCTGCTCACCACCGCAATCTTTCCCCTCAATCCGGCGGAGGCGGTGTTTCCTGCGGTCCCCGATCCGGCCGGTCATAGTCCGGTTTCTCCGGAACGATTTCCGGCGGCTCGCGGAAGGGGTCTTCGTTGGGCGGGCTGTCGGGGGGCGTTTCCGGCGGGGATTGGGGTTCGATCCGGTCGGGGGGCGGGATTTCGGGGTTGGTGGCCATGAAAACTCTCCTTCCGGAACATTACGAGTGCGTTGCGCGTAGGTTCCCCGGCTTGGTGATCCGCGGCCCTTGCCCTTGGATCGCATCTGCTCTATGCCGCGCCGACCGGCGACCGATGCGGGCGTGGCGAAACTGGTAGACGCGCCAGATTTAGGTTCTGGTATCGAAAGATGTGGGGGTTCAAGTCCCTTCGCCCGCACCAGATTCGCTGCCAGGCAATCGCATTGGCGCGACGAACGAAATTCCAGCTTTAGAAAGCGTTAGAGTAGAGAAGATGCAGACTGTCGAAACGTTGAACGAAGGCCTGAAGCGCGCCTACACCCTGACCATCACCGCCAAGGATATCGACGCGCGGGTCGACAAGGAAGTGACCAACATCGCGCCGCAGATCCGCATGCCCGGCTTTCGCCCCGGCAAGGTGCCCGCCAATCTGGTCCGCAAGATGCACGGGGAATCGCTGCAGCGCGAGGCGCTGAACAGCTCGATTCACGAAGGCGTTCAGAAGCTTCTGGCCGACAACAAGCTGCGCCCCGCGATGCAGCCTTCGGTCGAACTCGCCGATGGCTACGAAGCCGGCAAGGATGCCGAAATCAAGGTCGAGCTGGAAGTGCTTCCCGAAGTTCCGGCCCCGTCCATCGAAGGCCTGAAGCTCGAGCGCCTGACCGTCGAGGTCAAGGATGAGCAGATCGACGAAGCCGTTGAGCGCATCGCCGCCAATCAGAAGCGCTATGATGCCGCTCCCGAAGGCCATGCAGCCAAGGAAGGCGATCAGGTCGTCATGGATTTTGCCGGCAAGGTCGATGGCGTCGCCTTTGACGGCGGCACGGGCGAGGGCATGTCGGTCGTCATCGGTTCGGGCAATCTCATCCCCGGTTTCGAAGACCAGCTAGTCGGCGTCAAGGCCGGTGAGGAAAAGACGATCAACGTCACCTTCCCCGACGATTATGGCGCGGAAAATCTGAAGGGCGCGGCGGCGACCTTTGATCTCAAGATCACGGAAGTGAAGGTCGCGGCGGACACCGTCATCGACGATGAGTTCGCCAAGACGCTGGGGCTGGAGAGCCTGGAGCAGCTGCGCAACCTGTTCAAGAACCAGATCGAGCAGGAGCATAACGGCCTTACCCGCACCTATATGAAGCGCAAGCTGCTCGACCAGCTTGCCGCTTCGCATGATTTCGAAGTGCCGCCGAGCATGGTGGAGGCCGAGTTCGACCAGATCTGGCGTCAGCTGGAACATGAAGCCGGCCATGAGGAAGACCCGGAAGCCGCGCGCGCCGAAATGGAGAAGGATCGCGACGACTATCGCGCCATCGCCGTGCGTCGCGTCCGCCTGGGCCTGCTGCTGTCCGAAATCGGCCAGGCCAATGGCGTCGAGGTCAGCCAGGCCGAAATGAACCGCCTCATCATGCAGGCGGCGCAGCAGTACAACCCGAAGGATCGGGAACGTTTCATCCAATATGTCCAGCAGGAGCCGATGGCCGCTGCCCAACTCCGCGCTCCGCTCTATGAGGACAAAGTCGTCGACTTCCTGTTCGAGAAGGCGGAAATAACGGAACGCGCGGTGAGCCGCGAGGAACTGGAAGCCGCGATCGAGGCCGACGAAGACGGTCACGTCCATGGTCCGGGCTGCGGTCACGACCATGGCGATGAGGAAAAACCGAAGGCCAAGAAGGCCGCGCCAAAGAAGAAGGAAGCGGCTGCCGAAGAGGCTCCGGCCGAAGACAAGCCGGCCAAGAAGGCTGCTCCGAAAAAGGCTGCTGCTGCCAAGGTTGAGGCTGAGGCCGAAGCAAAGCCCGCCGCGAAGAAGAAGCCTGCGGCCAAGAAGGCGGCGGCTGAATAATGACTTCCCTCTCCCCTGAAGGGGAGAGGGTGGCGAAGCGAAGCTGAGCCGGGAGAGAGGATGCGGGACTCCATCATGCAAATTCAGGAGCACGGTCCCCTCTCCCCGGCCCTCTCCCCTGAAGGGGAGAGGGGGAAGGGAATTGCCCTCCATCTGCGCATCGCGGTCATCCTGCCTTGCTACAACGAAGCTGAAGCCATCGCGCAGACGGTAGAGGCTTTCGCTGTCGCGCTCCCCACCGCGAAAATCTACGTCTACGACAATAACAGCACCGATAATTCCCGAGAGATTGCCGCGCGGGCGGGCGCGATCGTGCGCGGTGTGCGGCAGCAGGGAAAGGGGCATGTGGTCCGCCGCATGTTCGCCGATATCGACGCCGACATCTATGTCATGGCCGACGCGGACGCCACCTATGACGCTTCGGCCGCCCCGGACATGGTGGCGGACATGCTGCGCGACAATCTCGACATGGTGGTCGGCGCGCGCAAGTCGGAGGTGGAGGCGGCCTATCGGCCCGGCCATCGGCTGGGCAACCGGCTGCTTACGGGCTTGCTCCGCTATCTGTTCGGACGCAGCTTCACCGACATATTGTCGGGCTATCGCGTCTTTTCCCGCCGTTTCGTCAAAAGTTTTCCCGTGCTGTCTTCCGGTTTCGAGATCGAGACGGAGATGAGCGTCCACGCGCTGGAACTGCGTATGCCGGTCGCCGAACGGGTGACGACCTATGCCGCGCGGCCCGAAGGGTCGGTGAGCAAGCTCAACACCTGGCGCGACGGCTGGCGGATATTGCGCACGATTTTCACGCTGTTCCGCGTCGAACAGCCGATCTGGTTTTTCGGCTTCGTCGGCTCGATCTTTGTTCTGGCGGCGCTGATCCTGACCGCGCCGCTGCTTGTCACCTATCTCGAAACGGGCCTCGTCCCCCGCTTCCCGACCGCCATCCTCGCCACCGGCCTGGTGATCATCGCGGTGCTCAACGGCATGTGCGGCCTGATCCTGGATACCGTCGTGCGCGGCAGGCGGGAAATGAAGCGGCTCGCCTATCTCGCATTTCCTGCCCCATCGGATGCAAGCCCCCTTGAAGCTTCCGCGATTTGCCCCGATGTAGGGGCGGCACATCGATAAAAAGAAAGAGTCTCATGCACGACAAATTTCCTGATCCTGTCAGCGCGCTTGTTCCCATCGTCATTGAGCAGTCGAACCGCGGCGAACGCAGCTTCGACATTTTCTCGCGCCTGCTGCGCGAGCGGATCGTGTTCGTGACCGGCGCGGTTGAGGATCAGATGGCGTCGCTGATCGTCGCGCAGCTTTTGTTCCTGGAATCGGAAAATCCGAAGAAGGACATCTGGATGTACATCAACTCGCCCGGCGGCGTGGTGACGGCGGGCATGGCCATCCACGATACCATGCAATATATCCGCCCGCAGGTCGGCACCGTTTGCATCGGTCAGGCGGCATCGATGGGCAGCTTCCTGCTGGCGTCGGGCGAACCGGGCAAGCGCATTGCGATGACCAACGCGCGGATCATGATCCACCAGCCTTCGGGCGGGGCGCAGGGCATGGCGTCCGATATCGAGATCCAGGCCAAGGAAATCCTGCGAATCCGCAGCCGGATGAACGGGCTCTACGCCAAATATACCGGTCAGCCGCTTGAGAAGATCGAGTCCGCGATGGACCGCGATACCTTCCTCGAAGCCGATGAGGCCAAGGCGTTCGGATTGATCGACGAGGTGCTGGACAAACGCCCTGCGGCCGTCGAGGAATCAGGAAAGTCGCCCAGTTGAGTTGCGGCCTACATGATTGTTCTTGAACATGGAATCGGGCGCGGCGCGGGCTGCGCCCCATTTCATGTTTGGCATGTCCGGCGTGACGACAGGCATATATTGCTGCGAAAATATCGGAAAAAAGACGTTAACGGGTTTGCAGGGGCCAACTTCGCGGTTTACCTTTTGAACCGGGCTTTAAGGAATAATTGCCATTGTCCGGCAATAGGAATGCGGGTTAACATGCCCAATTATATGTCCGCGGTGGCGGGCATCAGGAAGGTAAGATGACAAAATTGACGGGCTCTGATTCGAAAAGCACCCTGTA
>CBHCMH010000225.1:0-4222 GCA_965974445.1 uncultured Rhizorhapis sp. | reverse complement strand
TTTCTACAAATGGCGAGGCCAAAATTGTATGTGGGATATACAATTTAACGACAAGTTCCAACTCAAATCTGTTCTGCTGCACGGGCGGCGCGCCGAGAGGTTGCACGCCAAACGACAGGACAGATCAGATCATGTGTGGAACGGATGTCGATCCGGAACCGTTACTTCCAGAATGGCAGACCATAGGAGAGCTCGCAATGCGACGAATCATGATAGCCAGCCTGACCGCCACGGCGGCTTTGCTGACCACGGGTTGCACCGGCAATCGAATCGGCGATAGCGCGTTGATTGGGGCAGGCGCCGGTGCCGTCGCCGGTGAGGTGATTAGCGGCAGCCCTGTCACTGGTGCCGCGATCGGCGCTGCCGGCGGCGCCGTCGTGGGCGCCGTCACCGACGATGATCCCGATCACCGCCGCTGAACCGCTTTCCATATCCCCGCCGCGTCTCTACATAGGCCTGCGATAGCGGCACAGGAGCGGTCATGCAGCGTAAGGATGTCATCATATTGGGCGGCGGGCTGGCCGGGATGACATTGGCGTTGGCGCTGGATCAATATGGCGTGCGCTGTGCCGTGGTTGATCCGGTGGACCCCGACAAGACCGTCGCGGCGGGCTTTGACGGTCGTGTGTCGGCCATATCCAGTTCCAGCTACCGCCTGCTCGAAGCCATTGGCGTTGGCGCCCGCCTGCAGGGCAAGGGCTGCCCCATCCGCCGAATCTGGGTCAGCGACGGCCTGTCGCCCGGCACGCTGGACTTTGAAACATCGGAAGATGACGATCCGCTGGGCGTCATGTTCGAAAATCGCGAACTGCGCATCGCATTGCAGGCGGCATCGCGGGAGGCGAAACAGCTTGCCCTCCATATTCCCGCCCGCCCGGCTGAGGTCGAGCGCGACCTGGATGGCGTGCGCGTGACGCTGGAGGACGGTGCGGAGCTGTCGGGGTCCTTGCTGGTCGCGGCGGAAGGCCGTCATTCCCCGACGCGGGAGGCCGCGCACATCCATTCGGCGCGCTGGGACTATAATGAAGTCGCGATCATAACCGCCATTCATCACGACATTCCGCACCAGAACACCGCGTTCGAGATTTTCCATTCCGACGGCCCCTTCGCCATGCTGCCGATGCTGCCCGGCACGCGCTCGGCCATCGTCTGGACGGTGCCCAGGAAACGGGCGCAGGCCACGCTGGCGCTCAACGAACGGGCCTTTCTGGCTGAAATGCAGAAGCGGATGGGGGGGCTTCTGGGCGAAATCCGTCTGGCCTCGCCCCGGTCCAGCTATCCGCTGGGCTTTCACCACAGCGCGCGGATCGTCGATACACGGCTGGCGCTGGTCGGGGATGCGGGGCACGGCATCCACCCGGTCGCCGGTCAGGGCCTGAATCTGGGCTTTCGGGACGTGGCCGCGCTGACGGAGGTGCTGGTGGAAGGCATCCGCATCGGCATGGAACCGGGCGACGCACAATTGCTGAAGCGCTATGACCGGTGGCGCAGCCTGGACAATCTGATGGTGTCGGGAGTCAGCGACAGTGTCATCCGGCTGTTCGGCCTGCCCGGCGGCGCGGCGTCGGCCGTCCGTCGGCTCGGCATGGGCATTATCGGCAAGCTGCCGCCCCTCAAGCATCGCTTCATGGATGAAGCGCGCGGCGAATCGGGCGATGTGCCCAAATTGCTGCAGGGCATGACGATATAAACGCGCGCATGGAAGGAATGACGATGACAGATCTGAAGCACATCCCGCTGAACGCCATCGGGGGCGAGGAAACCAGCCTTGGCGATTATGCGGGCAAAGTGGTGCTTATCGTCAATGTGGCGTCCAAATGCGGGCTGACGCCCCAATATGAAGCGCTGCAGTCCCTCTATGACCGGTACAGCGACAGGGGGTTCACCATTTGGGGCGTCCCGGCCAATAATTTCGCGGGGCAGGAACCGGGTTCCAACGATGAAATCGCCAGCTTCTGCACCACCAATTTCGGCGTCACATTCCCGATGCTGTCGAAGATCAGCGTCGCCGGCGAGGACAAGCATCCCTTTTACGCAGAACTTATCCGGTCCGCCCCGTCCGCCCAGCCCGATGGCGGCGCGGCGATGCGCGAAAAGCTCTCGGGCCATGGCATCGCGCCCAATCCGGCGCCGGAAGTCACCTGGAATTTCGAGAAGTTCCTGATCGGCCGCGACGGCGCGATCGTCGCCCGCTTCGCGCCGGATGTAGCGCCCGATGCCGACATCGTCATCAAGGCCATCGAAGAGGCACTATAGCCTTTTCCAGGTCCACGACCGGAAAGGGGGAGCCTAAGGGGCGCTCTCCTCCAACCGCCGCGCTTCCTCCAGCAGCATGACGGGGACGCCGTCCCTGACGGGAAAGGCCAGCCCGGCCTGTTCGGACACCAGCTCCTGCGCAGCTTCGTCGTAGCGCAGCGGGCAGCGTGTCACTGGACAGACGAGTATTTTCAGTAACGCCGGATCGAGCGATGTCATTGCAGCGTCGCCCGATCATCGCCGTCATGGCGGCTGAAGAACTGCATGAGCTGAATGATGAGCTCGAACCGGTCGTTGAGCGACGCGGCTTCCAGCAGTGCCTGTTTCGCAGCGGCATCGAATGGCGCGATCTGAGCGATGCCATTGACCAGCGCCTCATCATCGAGCTGGGCGACCGCGTTCCAATCGACGGCATAGCCCTGCGCCTGCGCGAAGCGGCGGGATTCCTGTTCCAGCGCCGCCCGCTCCACGCTTGCCAGCACGCCGTCGATTTCCGGGGGGCTCTCCACCTCGGCCTCGATCTGACGGAAGGGTGTCGTGACGCTCAGCTCCTTCACCAGACGAAACCGGGCAATGCCCTCCAGCACGATATTGTAGCGGCCGTCCTCCAGCGCCTCGACATCGGAAATCCGGCCAAGGCAGCCGATGTCGTAAAGCGGCGGGACCAGGCCGGGACCACGCGGCTGGATCATGCCGATCCGCCGGTCCCGCGCCATCGCATCGCTGATGAGGGACCGGTAGCGCGGCTCGAAAATATGCAGGGGCAGATGCATGCGCGGGAACAGCAACGCCCCGGCCAAAGGAAAGATCGAGACGCGCTGCAAGGTCATAAGGGCCGCGCCCCGTCAGCCGAACAGGATGGCGGACAGGCGGCGGCGCTGGGCCGATACCCAGGGATCTTCCAGTCCCACCACTTCGAACAGCTTCAGCAATTGCGTGCGCGCCGCACCCTCATTCCAGTCCCGATTCCGCCGGATGATCTCCAGCAGGGCGTCGGCCGCGCCATCATTGTCGCCCTGAGCCATCAGGCCGCCCGCCAGCTCGAAACGAGCCTCATGGTCGTCCGGATCGCCGGCAAGCCGCTCCTGCAACGCGCCAAGGTTGCCCACGGGCTTTGCATCCTTGGCCAGATCCAGCGCGGACCGCACCCGCGCAAGGGCCGGGGTCTTTGTCAGTTCTTCGGGCAATTCCGCATAGATCGTCTCGGCCTCGCCTGTTTCTCCCATGGCGATCAGCGCGCGCAATTGCCCCGCCTGCGCCTCGGCATTGCCGGGAGCCATGTCGATGATCTGGCTGAATATGGACAGCGCCCGGGATGCCTCACCGCCCGACAGAACCTCTTCCCCCATCGTCAGCAGGGGCGCGATCTGTTCGGCCACGCTTTTCTCCGGCGATTGGATCGGCAGCTGGGACAGGATCTGGTCCAGCATCTGCCGATACTGGCTTTCGGTCCGCGCGGGGGTAAGGTCGGCGACCGGCTGCCCCTGAAAGATTGCATAGACGGTGGGGATGGACTGCACCCGGAACTGACTGGCGATGAAGCGATTTTCATCGACGTTGATCTTTACCAGCAGCACGCCCTTGGCCGCATATTCCGCCGCGATCTTTTCGATCACGGGGGCGAGTTGCTTGCATGGGCCGCACCATTCCGCCCAAAAATCAACAATCACCAGATGCGTCATGGACGGATCGACGACATCGCGCCGGAACACCTCCACCGCCGCCTTGTCCGCCTCGCTCATTCCCAGCGTCGCCAATGATCGTCTCCTGCTGCCTCGTCTCGAATAGCATATTATGTGGTGGCGCGCCGCAGCCGCGCAACCATCCCGGCAAATTGTTTCGGAAAAGGGGAAAAGGGGCTTGCCGATAACAAGAACCGATGCTAGTTGCCGCGCCTCACCTGCCAGCGGGACATGATCGCTGGCCGCCGAGCGGGCGTAGCTCAGGGGTAGAGCACAACCTTGCC
>CBHCMH010000224.1:0-4228 GCA_965974445.1 uncultured Rhizorhapis sp. | reverse complement strand
CTGATATTCTTATCGCTCTACGCGAAAGTAACAGGAATGCCCTTCGACAGGCTCAGGGCGAACGGGGATGGGCGATTCCGACGGGCATTGCCCGGAAAGCCTTCACGCCGCCCCGCGAAAGCGCTACCTTGAATGCCATGACCCCATCGGTTCACGGCAAAGCCATCGTCAAGAAGCTGGACGATCTTTATCAGGCATCATTGCAGAACCTGCGTTCGGCCATGTTGCGATTTGCCGCGGATGGCACCAGCCCCGGCCCGGAGGCGACTGAGCAGCGCCTTTTCTGTTATCCCGAACTGCGCGTGACGCATATGGGCGGGTCGGAAGACCTGCCGCAACTACGTTCCTTTGCCCGGCTGTCCGCACCCGGCGTCTTCATCAGCACGGTCACGCGACCCGCCATGTTCGCGGATTATCTGGCTGAACAGATCGACCTTCTGGTGCAGGATTATGGCGTCCGCGTGGAAGTGGGGAAAAGCGCGCAGCAAATCCCCTTCCCCTATGTGGTCGATGGCCTCGACATGTCCGCTCTGGACGGGATCGCGCCCAATGAGCTCGCGCGGCATTTCCCGACGACCGACCTCGCGCATATCGGGGACGAAATTGCCGACGGCCTTTTCCTTCCCGATGCAGATGGGGTCCGGCCGCTGGCGCTGTTCGATGGCCTGCGGACCGATTTTTCCCTCGCGCGGCTGAAACATTATACCGGCACGCCGCCCGAGCATGTCCAGCGCTTCGTGCTGTTCACCAATTACCACCGTTATGTCGATGAGTTCGTCGCCTGGGCCTGCCAAGCACTGAAGGACAGTGGCCGTTTTACTGCGCTTTCCGGCGCGGGCGGCGTCTTTGTGACACCGGAAACCGCCGATCCGGCGCGGATGATCGCTGACAGCGCCTGGCGCAAGCATCAGATGCCGGCCTATCATTTGATGGCGCCGGACCGCAGCGGCATCACCCTCGTCAACATCGGCGTCGGCCCGTCGAACGCCAAGACGATCACCGACCATCTGGCGGTCGTGCGGCCCGAAGCCTGGCTGATGATCGGCCATTGCGGTGGCCTTCGCCCCAGCCAGCGGATCGGCGATTACGTCCTTGCCCACGCCTATCTGCGCGACGACCATGTTCTGGACGAAATGCTGCCGCCAGAAATTCCCATACCCGCCATTGCCGAGGTGCAACTGGCCATGGCGAAGGCGGCGCACGATGTGCTTGGCGGCACGGAGGAGGAGTTCAAGCGGCGGCTGCGCACCGGCACCATCGTCACCACCGACGATCGCAACTGGGAATTGCGCTATTCCAACTCCGCCCTGCGCTTCAGCCTGTCGCGGGCCGTCGGCATCGACATGGAAAGCGCGACCATCGCCGCGCAGGGCTATCGCTTCCGGGTGCCCTATGGCACGCTGCTGTGCGTGTCGGACAAGCCCATTCATGGCGAGTTGAAGCTGCCGGGACAGGCCAACCGCTTCTATGAGGAAGCGATCGCCAGCCATTTGCGTGTCGGGGTGGAAACCTGCGAACTGTTGCGGCAGGAGGGCGCGAAGCTGCACAGCCGGAAGCTGAGGGCGTTCAACGAACCGCCTTTCCGGTAGGATCCGCAAATTTGGCGTCATTCCGGCGAAAGCCGGATTCTCCATCAGTATGACGTACCGCCAAGAGACTGGAGACCCCGGCCTGCGCCGGGGTGACGGATATGAGTCAAGATCCTTGAGATTGGTCCAAACTTCAACCAATGCGGTAAAATCCGGCAACCCGCTCCAGCGCCAGGGTCAGAACCAGCTTTCCCGCGCGGCTTGGCCATTGCAGCGCCTTTTCGGCATGGCTTAGCCCCTCGCCCGCGCACACGACGCGCCACAATATGTCCGCCAACCCCGGCCCGGCATCCCTCAAGGCGGCATGAAAGCGGTCCCTGGCGGACAATTGCGTCAGCGTAGGGTCGGGAGCGTTCGGAGCGCCCCGCCGCCCGCCGGATGGCGGCGACACGTCCCATCGCATCGTGACTCGTGGGCCAAGCCCCGCCATTTCCCAAGTCTCGGCGCAAGGCCTCCCCCGCCAGAAACTGCCGGTCGCTCAGCAGCTTTCGCGCGCGTAGCCAGAGCAGCGGGGATTCGCCCAGATGCACCATCACCCGGCGGGCAATGCCCTCGCCGTCCTCTATCACCTGTTCCACATATTGCGCCTTACATGCCGCCAGTTGCACCTTGCTGACCATGCCGTCTCCTGTTGATGAACGAATCAGCTCTTGCCACAGCGGGAAATCTGTAGGAAAGAGATAAACCGATTTGGTTACATGGAGCGCCGCATGATCACTTGCATCCGCGATATTCGAAAGGCGAAGGGCCTGACGCTGGAGGATGTGGCAAGCCGGTGCAACCCGCCGACAACGGCGCAGACGATAGGGCGACTGGAAACGGGCACGCGCACCGTGTCGGTCGGATGGCTTAACCGCATCGCCGAGGCGCTTGAGGTGCAATCGACCGATCTGGTTCGCCTGCCCGACCAGAAGACGATTCCCGTTGCCGCGCTGCTGGGGCAAAAGGGCGCGCATGCTCCTGCCAAGGCGTTGGACGTCGTGCCGCCGCTTGCCTCGCCGGGGCTGACCGCGGTGCGCGTCACCAGCGGCGTCGGCGACTATCGCAGCGGCGACGAAATCTGGTGCGAACGCATCCCGCCGGAAACCTTTGTGCGCGCGTTAAACCGCGACGTTCTTTTGCCCCGTCCCGCCGGGCGGTTTCTGTTCGGCCGCCTCGTCGGGCGCGAAGACGGGAAGCTGCACGTGGTGCCCCTGGGCGGAGGCATGCGGCAGCAGGTGATCGCCGATCCCGCGTGGATGGGCGTGGCCGTCAAGCTGGTGCGGGGACTCTGAACCTGCGCGTCCTGACACTTTCCACATTATTCCCGGACGCAAGCCGCCCCAACTTCGGCATTTTCGTCGAGCGTCAGACCCGCGAGCTGGCCGCACGTGCGGGCGTCAGCCTGACCGTCGTCGCACCGGTCGGCGTGCCGCCATGGCCACTGGCTTCGCTCGGCCGCTACCGGGCTTTGAACGCGCTGCCCTTGCAGGAAGAGTGGCGGGGCCTGGACGTTCACCGCCCCCGCTTCCCCATTCTTCCAGCCATCGGCGGCCGCTTCCATCCCGGCAGCATTGTGCGGTCGGTTCTGCCGCTGGTCAGGCGGCTGCACGCGCAGGACGCGTTCGATGTCATCGACGCCAGCTTCTTCTACCCCGATGGGCCCGCGGCGATGCACATCGCAAAGGGGCTTGGCATTCCCTTTTCCATCAAGGCGCGCGGCGCGGACATTCATCATTGGGGGCAAAAGCGCGCCACCGCGCCAATGATCCGCGCCGCCGCCGGGGTCGCCTCCGGCCTGCTCGCCGTCTCTCGCGCCATTCGGGACGACATGATCGCTCTTGGCTTGGATGGCGAGAAAATCAGGGTCCATTATGCCGGCATCGACCTGGACCGCTTCGTTCCGGCAAACGACCGCGCGGCGGCAAAGGAAGCGCTTGGCCTTTCCGGCCCCATCGTCATCAGCGTGGGGGCGCTGATCACCCGCAAGGGGCAGGCCCTGCTGATACGAGCGCTGGCCGATTTGCCCGGCGTCACTTTGCTCCTGGCGGGCGCGGGGCCTGAAATGGCCGAGTATCAAAAATTGGCGAAGGCACTCGGCGTCATGGAGCGGGTCCGCTTTCTGGGCAGCGTTCCGCATGACCAGCTCCCCGGCCTCCTCGCCGCAGCCGACGTCATGGCCCTGCCATCGGCGTCCGAGGGGCTGGCCAATGCCTGGGTCGAGGCGCTAGCCTGCGGCACGCCCATCGTCATCAGCGATACCGGCGGGGCGCGGGAGTTGATCGACAGTGGGCAAGCGGGCCGGATCGTGCCCCGCGATCCTGCGGCGATAGCCAAGGCGATCCGCGCGCTTCTGAACGATCCTCCGGACCCGCAGGCCGTCCGCCAGAGCGCCCTGCGCTTCACCTGGACAGCCAATGGCGATGCCCTGCTGGCGCATCTGGAAGGCATTGCCGCTCGCCCGGCGATTGGACGGAATCCCGTTGAAATTGGCTGATGGGACAAAAGCGGTCATAATCTCCCTCTCCCCTTCTGGGGAGAGGGTCGGGGAGAGGGGACTGCGGGTTGCCCCCTCAGCGACGGAATCCCGCCGTGGGCCCGCCCCGCGCGGGGTGGCCGCACCCCCCCAACCCCCCCACCCGCGGGGGGCGCCAAAAAAC
>CBHCMH010000223.1:0-4234 GCA_965974445.1 uncultured Rhizorhapis sp. | reverse complement strand
GAACCAGGACCGCTGTCATCCCGCGCCTGGCGATTTCCGCCATGGCGAAGTCGAGGCCTTCTTCAAGAGCGGTGTTGGCCTTGCCGTTGCCATCGGTGAAGCCGGGCCTGACCGAATTGGTGAGCGGGCCTTCCTCCGCTGCTGCCATCAGGCGGATATTGTTCACGCCCAGAGCCGACAATCTGTCGAGCTCTCTCAGCAGCCGCGCGCGATTGCCGTAGGGCGCGTCAGCGCCGACCCAGGCCGCATACCACATATTCATGCCGGTCATGCGATATGGCTGGCCATCGCGCATGAGCTTCATCCCGTCGCGGGTGATGAAGCCGCCCTCTGCCGCGGATTTGCCGATTCCGGCAGTACAGGCAGGCACGGAAAGCATGGCGATGCCGGCTGCGCTTCCGGCGAGAAAATGTCTGCGTTTAATCTTCATCTCGCTACCCCTATTTCGATTTTTGGTAGCGGTAAACCTCGCGCGTCAGGATGCATGCTGTAACAGGTTCAGCATGACGCAGATCGATGTGGTCAGTTTCAAGTTCGCCCAACTTGCAGCGATCCTCCCCGAGACAAGCTCGGGGAGGATTTTTTGGATCACGCCGCCAGTGCGCGGGCGTCTTCGTAGAGGTCGGCGGACAGGTCCGGTCGCATTTGTACGGGCTCGCCTTCTTCGAACAGCGCGCAGGGGCCGCGTTCGTCGCGCGCGCGGCTGTGGCGCAGGGCGATGCGGCCGGTGGGGAGGAAGCCGATCTTGCGCAGGACGTTGCCCGATGCCGGGTTGTCGAGCGCATGCATGGCCTGCAGCTGGGGCAGGTTCATGGCGCGGGCGATCTGGACGACGGCTCTGCCGGCTTCGGTGGCGAAGCCGAGACCCCAATAGGGGCGGGCGATCCAGTAGCCGAGTTCCGGCGCGCCAGACTCGTCGCGCCTAATGCCGCAGCCGCCGACGAGGCGCGGGGCGCCCAATGTGCGGGAGAAGATCAGGAAATTGGGCAGCGCCGAATCCTGCGTGCGCTCCAGATGAGCAAGCGCATCCTTCTCGCCATAGGGCCAGGGGGCGGTCGCTAGGTTGCGGACGATGGCTTCATCGCCGATCGCGGCGGCGAGTGCGGGCGCATCCTCGCGCCAGCCGGGGCGAAGCAACAGTCTTTCCGTGCGGGCAAACATCATTTTCTCTCCTTTGCGTCGCCTGTGAGGGCATCTGGTTACAGCTTGACGACATTTGAACCGGCCGGGCCGGAATGCGCGCCAAGGCGTGGCAAATCGAAGAGAGAAATAAAAAAAGGGAGACCGGGGCGCCCCGTCTCCCTTCAAACTAATCCGCTTTCGCGGATCCCGGGTCGCCCTGGCGGACGACCCGATAGTCGTCCGATTATTCTGCGGCTTCCGCCATCATGTCCACATGCACGAACTTGCGGCCAAGCTTGCCTTCATGGAAGGACACGCGGCCCTCGGTCAGCGCGAAGAGGGTGTGATCCTTGCCAATGCCGACATTGCGGCCCGGATAGAATTTCGTGCCGCGCTGACGCACCAGAATGTTGCCGCCGATGACCTGCTGGCCGCCGAACTTCTTCACGCCAAGGCGTTTGGACTCTGAGTCGCGGCCGTTGCGCGAGGAGCCGCCTGCTTTCTTATGTGCCATCTTCTATGCTCCTTTATCTGCTCAGGCTTCGCCGGCTTCAGCGGCGGGTGCGGCCTCGGCCTTGGCGGCCTTCTTCGGTGCAGCCTTCTTTTCAGCGCCGATGCTCAGGATCCGGAGGATCGTGTGCTGCTGGCGATGGCCGTTCTTGCGGCGGTAATTGTGCCGGCGGCGCTTCTTGAAGACGATGACCTTTTCGCCCTTCGCCTGCGCGATGATTTCGGCCGAAACGGTCAGGCCCTTCGTGTCCTTCAGCTCGGTGCCTTCACCGGCGAGCAGAACATCGTCCAGCGCAATCGTCGAACCGGCTTCACCAGCCAGCTTTTCAACTACGATCTTGTCTCCTGCGGCAACACGATATTGCTTGCCGCCCGTGCGCACTACAGCGAACATGGCTTGTCTCTTTATCTTCAAAGCTTAGCGCAGGACACAAGGCTGCGGCCAAATGCCTCCGCGCGGGAAAGCCGGTCCGCTACTGGATTGAGTCTTTGCTGTCAACGGCTTTGGCGCGGCTCGGGGGCAATTTTCACGGCGCGGCATATCCAGGCCCCTGACCCAGCAAGGCCAGCACAGCGGTGATCGTCAGGACCGACAGGCTGGTCGAAAGCAAGATCGTACCGGACGTGACCTTGCCATCGCGCGCATAGAATTCCGCCACCATGAAGGGGCCGGTTCCGGTGGGCAGCGCCGCAATGACAATGGCCATCACCGCAATCTCCCGGGGAAGGTCGAGCAGATAAAAGGCGATGAGCGCCGTAAGCGCCGGGTGGAGCGCGAGCTTGACGAACGTCAGCATCAGAACGAAGGGGTTGGCCGCCGCTTCGTTCAGCGGCCGCGCGGCAAGGAACAGCCCGATCGCGACCAGTGCCGCCGGGCTGGCCGCTCCCCCCAGCAGAGAGACGAAGGTATCGACCGGCTGGGGCAGGGGGATGCCCGTCAGCCACCAGGCGAGGCCGGCCAGCGGGGACATGACGATGGGATTGCGCAGCACCGACTTGCCGACCTTTGCCGCGACCACATGGCCCTTCTGGCCGCTATGCTGGGCAAGCTCGATCAGGACCACGGCTATGGCGAACAGGCTGATGAGCGTCAGGGTCGCGGTAATGACCACGAAGGGGCTACTTTGCGGTCCGAAAAGAAGGACCATCAGCGGCAGGCCGATATAGGCCGAGTTGGAATAGGATGCATTGAGCCCATCGACGCTCATGTCAGCCAGGTTCAGGCCCCGCGCCTTGCCGACCAGCAGGCCGCAGGCAAAGACGGCCAGGCTGCCCCCAAGCGAAGCCGCGACAAAGCCGGGATGCTGTACCTCTCGCCAGTCGGTCGTCGCGACCACGTCGAACAACAGGCAGGGCAAAGCCGGCCAGACGACGAAGCGATTGAGTTCCCGGCTTGCCGCCTCGCCCAGCAGTCCTGCCTTGCGGCCGGCATAGCCGGCCAGCACGATCAGGAAGACGGGCAGAATGATGATGGCGGTGGACAGCATGGCTGGAGGCCTAACCGTTTCGGCTGTGGTTGCCAATGCGTCCCGCGCTCAATACATGGACGGCATGAAGCTCAGATCCGCGATTCAGATGCTGGCCCTGTTCCTGGCTGGATGCGCCGGGGGCGGCAATGGCGATTACCCATCCCTGGCGAAACGCCCGATTGAGTCGCGGGACGCCGAGGCCGCCAATCCTCCAGCCGTTGAGGCGGTCGCGGACGATCCGGCGGTGGTCACGGAGATCGACGGCCTGATGCAAAGGGCGCGCGCAGGCGCCGCCGCTTTCGACGCGGCGGTTGGCGGAACGCAGGAACGGGTCGGCGCCGCCGCCGGTTCGGCCGTCTCAAGCGAGGCCTGGGTGGCGGCGCAACTCGCCATTTCCGGTCTGGAGAGCCAGCGTTATGACAGCGTCTTCGCGCTGGCGAGCCTGGACACGCTCTATGTGTCGCGGCTGAACGCCATTGCGGCAGGCGAGGTGCGGGGAAGCGCGGAGCTTATCGACCGGGCGCGGACGGATGCGCTGGCCATTGTCGATCGGCAGAATGATGTGCTGGATGGGCTAAGGGACCGGCTGGCCACGCCCTGACCGTCGCGGTCAGGCCTTTTCGTCGAGGGAAAGATCGCTCAGGCTGATGCCAAGCCGGCGCATTTGGCAGGTGATGCGAGGCCAGACCTGCTCCAGAAAATAGGCGCGCTCCATGCTGCGCAGGCGGCGGGTGGCGCCATCGGCGACGAACATGCCGACACCGCGCTTGACGATGATCAGCCCCTCATCCTGAAAGCTCTGATAGGCCTTGGCGACCGTCAGCGGATTGGCGCCCTGCCGCGCGGCGAAGGCGCGGACGGAAGGAAGCATGTCGCCTTCGCGATACTCGCCATCCAGAATCGACGCGGCAATGACTTCGCGCAGGCGCACATAGACCGGTTTGCATTCTTCGTTCATAGCTGCCTTGGTGTCATAATACACCGTTTCGCGTCAACTGTGAACTCTTGTGGTTTCCGTAAGGGAAGATGGTTTTGCGAGGGTGGGAGTGGGCGTGATGGGCGGACGTTAATCCTCCCCGGCACGGGGAGGGGGACCACCCGCAGGGTGGTGGAGGGGGCTATCCACCTAGCGC
>CBHCMH010000222.1:0-4236 GCA_965974445.1 uncultured Rhizorhapis sp. | reverse complement strand
TGGTGCGGTCGAGAAGACTCGAACTTCCACGGCCTTTCGGCCACAACGACCTCAACGTTGCGCGTCTACCAGTTCCGCCACGACCGCACACTAAGAACTGCCGGGCAAACCGGCATCTGGCAGGCCGGGCCATTAGCAAAGCGGATCGGGGTGCGCAACCAATGAAAGCCTACGACCGCGATTTTTCCCAAATCGGCCTGGAAGAGACGTCAGGCGCCGCCGTCGGAGAATGTCAGCGTCAGGTTTCGCGCGTTCTTGGGAATGTCGATCCGGCTTTCATGGAAACTGGCCTGATCGCCGGGGCCAAGCTGTCTGACGGGGGGACGGATGGTCCAGCCGAAGACGAGCCGGTCCTGGTCGTCGCGCATTTCCACGATGATCGGCGGAACGGCGAGCGTCCGGTCGCTGGCATTCACGATGCGGCCGGAAAAGGCGAAATATTCGTCGCCGGAGGGCAATTGCCGACGCTCCGGTTTGCGCG
This sequence comes from uncultured Rhizorhapis sp., assembly GCA_965974445.1. Taxonomy (GTDB): domain Bacteria; phylum Pseudomonadota; class Alphaproteobacteria; order Sphingomonadales; family Sphingomonadaceae; genus Rhizorhapis. The sequence continues at coordinate 3,755 of CBHCMH010000222.1, read as the reverse complement.
GCATGTCGAGCAGCAGATCGGGATCGCCGCCTTCGGGCGCGAGGCCGATGTTCACCGCCCAGTTCGGCGCGCCGAAATAATAGAGCCCGCCGCCGAGCGCCGTTACCGCCAATGCAAAGGTAACTGCCGCCGCCGTCCACATTTTCGCGGGATTGCGGCGTGGCCGGAAGGGCGGTTCATGGACGAAGCTGCTGCTCGCGGCCTCCGGAACGGGTTCGCGGTCGGCATCGGCAACGGGCCGCTCATAGTCCATCTGGGGCGGCGGCGGTGCCGGTGGGTTGCTGGCGGGCGGCGTTTCGGCTGGAACCTCGGTCGAGGTCCCTGCGACGGCCATTTCGGCCACGGCCGGTTCGCGAACCGGAAGGGCGGGGCCCTCCTCGAACCAGCTATGCTTGCATGCGGCGCATCGGACCGAACGGCCGCTGGGGCCGATGGCGGTGTCAGGCACAATATAGCGCGTAGCGCATTGCGGGCAGACAAGGATCATGCCGCTTCTAACCACAGCTTGGGGAGAAAGAGCAAGGGTTCAAGACGGGACTTCTTGTTTTCCCGGCTTTACGGGCTGGGCATGGCTGTGCGATGGCACAATTGTCACGGGGCGAAGAGTAGGGAGCGGGCGGACCAAATCATATGTCCAGCATCGTCCAGTTTGAAAATGTCGGACTGCGCTATGGTCCGGGGGCAGAGATACTGTCCGACGTCACCTTCTCCCTGAGCAAGGGCGCATTCTATTTTTTGACCGGCGCGTCGGGCGCGGGAAAGACCTCGCTGCTGAAGCTGCTGTATCTGGCGCAACGGCCGAGCCGGGGGCTGATCCGCATGTTCGGGGAGGATATCGTGACGCTGCCCCGCCACAGGATGCCCGGATTCCGCCGCCGCATCGGGGTGGTGTTTCAGGACTTCCGGCTGGTGCCGCACCTGTCCGCCTTCGACAATATCGCCCTGCCGCTCCGGGTTTCGGGCGTGAGCGAGAAGGAGCTGGAAGCGCCGGTCGATGAACTGCTCACCTGGGTTGGCCTCGCCGACAGGGCGCGCGCGCGCCCAGCGACCCTTTCCGGCGGAGAGCAGCAGCGTGTCGCCATCGCCCGAGCGGTGATCGGCAGGCCGGAGATATTGGTGGCCGACGAGCCGACCGGTAACGTCGATCCTGAAATGGCGCAGCGCCTGCTGCACCTGTTCGAGGCGCTGAACAAGCTGGGAACGACGATTGTCGTTGCCACCCATGACGTCCATCTGTTGAGCCGCGTGCAAAACCCGCAGATGATGCGACTGGACAAGGGGCGTCTTTCGGACCCCACCGGCTCATTGCGTTTTCCGCCCCGCGCCGCCCAACCGGCCGCGCAGGACGAGGCCTGACCGTGGCGATGCAGCAGTCCAAAGCCAGCAAGCATGCCGCCATCCGCCGGATATTGCCGGAGGGCCGGCTATCGGGGCCGATGCCCTGGGTTATCGCGATCATGATGTTCCTCACCATATTGGCGGCGGCGGCGGGTATCGGCCTTGACCATGCCGCCCGGTCCCTGCGCGCCGATCTGGCTGGTCGCGTGACGGTTCAGATCGTCGAGGCGGACGCTGGTATCCGGGAAGAGCAGGTGGGGCGCGTCATCACCGAATTGCGCGGCCGTCCGGGCGTCACCGGCATAAAGCGGGTGAGTGACGCGGAGATGGAGGAGGCGCTGCGGCCCTGGCTGGGCGAGGAGATGCTTGACGGGGAATTGTCCATTCCCGCGTTGATCGATGTCGATCTTTCGCCGGGCGCTGGCGGGGTGGATGCGCTTCGCGACGCGGTCACTGCCATCGCCCCCTCGGCCCGGGTGGAGCCGCATGCCGCATTTCTGGGACCCTTGGCCCAATTGATAAGGGCGCTGAAGTGGCTGGCCATCGGGCTGGTGCTGCTGATGACGCTGGCGACCGCCGCCACCGTCGTTCTGGCGGCGCGAGCGGCGCATAACAGCCACCGGACGACGATTGAGGTGCTGCACCTGATGGGCGCGACTGATGTGCAGATCGCGCGGCTGTTCCAGCGGCGCATTGCGCTGGACGCGCTGTTCGGCGGGGTGCTGGGGTTGCTTGCCGCAGGACTGGTACTGGCGCTGCTTGCGGCGCTGGTGAGGGACATCGGGTCCGATTTGCTGCTTGCCGCAACTGTGCCGGATTATGGCTGGGCCATGCTGTTGCTGTTGCCGGCGGGCGGGGTCTTGCTGGCGATGCTGACTGCCCGGATTACCGTGGTTGCCGCGTTGAGGCGAACGCTGTGATCCGCCGTCTCACAGCCTTCATATTGCTTGCCTGGCTGCTGGGCTTTGCATGGTTCGCCTTGCTGCTGCCCCAGCCGCTCAGCGCGTCGCGGCACACCGACGCCATCGTGGTATTGACGGGTGGCGCGGGACGCATCGGCCGGGGTCTGGCGCTGATGCGCGCCGGTGCGGCGGACGCGATGCTGATTTCCGGCGTTGACAGGGATGTCCGTCCGGCGGAGCTGGCAGTGGCTCATGAAGCGCCGGAGACGCTGATCGAATGCTGCGTCACGCTGGGCCATGAGGCCGTCGATACCCGTTCCAACGGCATAGAGACGGCGGACTGGATCAAGCGGCGGGATTATCGCTCGATCCGCCTGATCACCACCGACTGGCACATGCGCAGGGCGCGCTTCGAACTGGATCAGGCCATGCCCTCTGGCGTGACGATCTGGGCCGACGCGGTGGGCAGCCGTCCAAGCCTGAGCATGCTGTTCAAGGAGTATAATAAGTTTCTGCTCCGGCGGGCGGCCGGCCTGCTGGGAATTTGATCCTCATGACCTGGCTTCGTTCCCTGCTCTATGCCGCTGTTTTTTATCCCGGCAGCGTGATTTACGTGATTGGAGCGATGCTGGCGATACCGGCGGGACAGCCGGCGGTGATCCGTGCCGCACGAAGCTGGGGCCTGTTTCACCATTTCTGCATTGTCACCCTGCTGGGGCAGCGGATTCGGGTAGAGGGCGCGATGCCCGAAGAACCGGTCCTATATGTCTTCAAGCATGAATCCATGTTCGAAACGATTGAATTGCTGCGCCTTTTCCGGCGGCCCGCCGTCGTTGCAAAGGCGGAGCTCATCCGGATTCCGCTGTGGGGTCGGCTGGCCCTGGCGCATGGGGTCATCCCCGTCGAGCGGCAAGCGGGGGCCAAGGCCTTGCGCATGATGATGAAGGCGGCGAACACGGCGCTGGCGGACGGTCGGCCGCTCTGTCTGTTTCCGGAGGGAACTCGCGTTCCGCACGGGCAAAAGCCGCCGCTCCGGTCCGGTTTTGCCGGGCTTTACAAGATGTTGAATGTGCCGGTCGTTCCGGTGGCGGTGGATAGCGGCAGGTTGTCCCCGCGAAAAAGCTTTCTGAAGCGGCCGGGCGTCATCACCTTCCGCGTCGGCGAGAGGATTCCCGCCGGGCTCCCCCGGGCGGAAGCCGAGGCGCGCGTTCATGCGGCGATCAATGCGCTGAACGGTTAAGAGGCTTGCGTCACCCCGGCGAAGGCCGGGGTCTCCAGTCTCTTGGCGGTGTGCCATACTGATGGAGATTCCGGCGTTGGGCTACGCCCGTCTTCGACTCCGCCGGAATGACGCCAAATTTATTGGTCGGGCATCATTGCAGCTCGATTCATTCGTGCGTGCGGCCGAAGTCCGGGGCGGCGTCGTCCTGTCCTTCCTCGATGATCGAGCGGCGAACGGCGCGGGTGCGGGTGAAGAGGTTGAACAGGGCGTCGCCGTCATTCCAGCGGATCGCG
>CBHCMH010000221.1:0-4240 GCA_965974445.1 uncultured Rhizorhapis sp. | reverse complement strand
GAAATCAGGAGTGAGCCTTTGGCAGGCCAACGACAGAAAAGTTGCGCAATTGAGTCACTCATTATGCATTCCGGTATCAATCCCCGCCTCCCCTTCCCACCCGGAATGGCGTTTCGGCGATGCCCGGCACATCCACCTGAAAGCTGAAGATGCTGCCCGACAGGGGATTGTCCTTCAGTTCCTCATCGGAAAGTCCCGTGCGGGCCGTGGTGACAAAAGCGGTGCGGTAATCGGGGCCGCCAAGGCAGATCATGGTCGGGCGTTTGGCGGGCAAAGGCACGTCCGCCACAATCTCGCCCACAGGTGACAGCCGGACGACGCGGCCGCCGTCGAACAATGCGGTCCAGTAGCATCCTTCCGCATCCACCGACGCGCCATCCGGGCGGCCCTCGCCCATGGGGAACTGATGAAAAATACGGCTGTTGGCGATCGTGCCTGCCTGACCGTCAAAATCATAGACGCGCACGGCGTGGCTTGGCGTATCGGCATGGAAAAAGCGCTTGCCGTCAGGCGAGAAGGCCGCGCCGTTGCAGGTGAGCATGCCACCCTCGATCTCCAGGACCGTCCCGTCATGGCCCAGCCGGTAGAGCGCGGCATTGCGCGCGGACTTCGTCATGTTGACGCTGCCGGCCCAGAAGCGTCCCTGCGGATCGGTACGCCCGTCATTGAAACGCAGGTCCGGCTCTCCCGCGAAAATTTGCGGTCCGAACGGTTCCGGCTCGCCGTGAAAATCGGGAAGCAGCGCAAAGCCGTCCTTCATGGCGAGGACAAGGCCGCCGCGGTCGGTAAAGGCAAAACAGCCGACGGGGGCGTCGAACATCCTGCACTCGTCGCGCCCGGTTTCCGGATCGAGCCGGTGCAGTTCATTCATGGCGATATCGACCCAGTAGAGACGCTGTTCCCCGGCGTGCCAGCGCGGTCCCTCGCCCAGTTCGGCCTTCGCCTCCAGCACGCATCGCAGCTTCTGCATCATGATCGCCTCATCCTGAAAATTTTAACCAAGGTCATTTTCATTTCGTCTCGTGCTGGCTATCTCCATTACAGGCGAAAAAGAAAGGTCAAGCATGGCAAAGCCCGAAAGCTGGCGGCTCGAAATCGAAAATTATCCCTTTCAAGTCGCCGTTGAAACCCGGTATCAGGATCTGGACACGATGGGCCATGTCAACAACGTTGCCATGGCGGCAATGTTCGAAACCGGGCGCATCCGCTTTCATCATACATTGGGCCGGCATCCCAAGGACAAGGGCGTGCGTTGGATGGTGGCCGCGGTAAACATGGCCTATGTGCATGAAGCCCATTTTCCTGACGACATCATTATAGCCAGCGGCATCGGCCATATCGGCAACACAAGTTGGCACATTTATTCCGCCGCGTTCCAGCATGGCGAATGTGTCGCGACCTGCGACACGGTGATGGTGACTCATGGACCGGAAGGACGGCGAACCATCGGTGATGGCATGCGACAGATGATGCAGGAGCATTTCGCCCTCCCACGCGATGGAGTGGAGTCGTGAGGGGAACAGGCGTCCCAAGCCCTCTCCCCTTCAAGGCACTGTTGCCGCGCCGCTTGCCGCTCTCCCCCAAACACCCTATCTTCCAGTCATGTCCGAACCGATCATCCTGACCCCGTCTGCCGCCGCGCGCGTTGCGGTTATCGCCGCCCGCCAGGGCAAGCCCGCCATTCTTCGTCTGGCGGTGGAGGGCGGGGGATGCTCTGGATTTCAGTATCGCTTCGGCCTGGCCGACACGATCGAAAGCGACGATGTCGCGGTCGAGCAGGATGGCGTCAAGCTGGTGGTGGACACGGTCAGCCTGGACCTGGTGCGCGGCTCCGCCGTCGATTATGTCGAGGATTTGGGCGGTTCCGCCTTCAAGGTCACCAATCCCAACGCGGCTTCCGGCTGCGGTTGCGGTTCGAGTTTTTCCGTCTAAGACACATCCTTCATGCTTGTAAGCCGGCTTTCGCTGGGATCAGTGGAAGGATCATGACCGATGCGCATTGCCACGTTCAACATCAACGGGATCAAGGCGCGGCTTCCCCGCCTGCTGGAATGGCTGGAGGAAACCCGGCCCGATGTCGCCTGCCTTCAGGAACTCAAGACATCGGACGAAACCTTTCCGGAGAAGGATATTCGCGACGCGGGTTATGGCTGTGTCTGGCATGGCCAGAAGGGCTTTAACGGCGTCGCCATATTGGCGCGCGGCGAAGATCCGGTCGAGGTGAAGCGCGGTCTGGACGGCGAACCGGAGGACGAGCACAGCCGCTATGTCGAGGCGGATGTGAAGGGTGTGCGGGTCGCCAGCATCTACCTGCCCAACGGCAATCCGCAGCCGGGGCCAAAATTCGATTACAAGCTGCGCTGGATGAAGCGGCTGCGCGACCGGGCCGCAGAGATCTGGACGGAGGAAGTGCCGGCGGTTCTGGCGGGCGATTATAATGTCATTCCCCATGACCGGGACGTCTTTTCCGTGCAGGCCATGTGGGACGACGCGCTGATGCAGCATGAAAGCCGCGCGGCCTATCGCCGCTTGCTGGCTGACGGCTGGACGGACGCGCTGGCGAGCCGTCATCCGGCGGGCGGCGTCTGGACCTTCTGGGATTATCAGGCGGGCTGCTGGCAGCGCGACGCGGGTTTCCGCATAGATCATCTGCTGCTCAGCCCCATCGCTGCCGATCGTTTGATCGACGCGCAAGTGGACAAGGAATTTCGCGGGCGGGAAAAGGCGAGCGATCATGCGCCGGTGTGGGTTGAATTGCGCTGAGGTCTAGGAACGCTTCGTGCGGGGTCTTTATTGTCATTCCCTACATCGTCATCCCCGCGAAAGCGGGGACCCAAATCGCCCCGATTGCCTGCGGTGAACCAAGAGGATAGATGGGTTCCCGCTTTCGCGGGAATGACGGGTTTGGGCAGCAAGAACGGCGAGACCCCGCCGACATCGGCCGTCCTGCCATGATACCACCTATTTTCATCAAAATGTCATCGCCCAGACACATGGATTTCATCCGCCCCGGCTAAAGCCTGCCACGAAAGCAAGCTGACACGGGACGAAAGAAATGAGCGCGATTGCGGAGACAGGTTCGGGCAGGACAGTGCGTTCGTGGCGCTTCCCGGCTGTTCCGGCATTTCGGCTCCGGCCCCCGGCATTGCGGCGTCGGCCGGAGCGGCCATGCCATTGCCTGCCGTCCATGGCGACGTTCCTGATCTGGGCGACCCGCCATTCCGGTTGAAAAGGGGCGCTCTCAAGCCGCTTGTAACCGATGCCAAATTGCCTACCTTTCCGGGAACCATTGCCTGATTTCCCAAAGGGTTCCCCATTTGATGCCATCCGTCATTTCCGTGTCCGGCCTGTCGAAAAGCTATGCGTCGGGCACGAAAGCGCTCGACGCCATTGATCTGGAGATCGAGAAAGGCGAGATTTTTGCGTTGCTTGGCGCGAACGGCGCGGGAAAGACGACGCTGATCAGCATCATTTGCGGCCTGGTGACGCCCAGCGCGGGCCGGGTGCGGGTCGACGGCTATGACATTGAGCGCGACTACAAGAAGGCGCGGTTGAAGATCGGGCTGGTGCCGCAGGAAATTTCGCTCGACATGTTCGAGAGCGTCCTGTCCACCATCAATTTCAGCCGGGGCCTGTTCGGGAAAAAGCCCGATGCCGTCTTCATCGAAAAAGTGCTGCGCGACCTGACCCTGTGGGACAAGCGGCACGCCAAGTCGATGGAGCTTTCGGGCGGGATGAAGCGCCGGTTGATGATCGCCAAGGCGCTGGTGCATGAACCCGACATATTGTTTCTGGACGAACCCACCGCTGGTGTCGATGTCGAGCTGCGCCGCGACATGTGGGAATTGGTGCGCCAGATGCGCACACGCGGCGTCACCATCATCCTCACCACCCATTATATCGAGGAAGCCGAGGAGATGGCCGACCGGGTCGGCGTCATCGACAGGGGGCGGCTGATCCTGGTCGAGGAGAAGACCGCGCTGATGAAGAAGCTGGGCAAGAAGACGCTGACCGTGCACCTCAATGAGCCGTTGCGCGCGCTGCCGCACGGCCTGTCGGACTGGGACCTGAAGCTGGCCGACGATGGTACCGAGGTCGAGTATATTTTCGACACCAAGGCCGAACGGACGGGCATATCGGCGCTGCTGGGCCGGATGGCCGACCTTGGCATTGCCTATCGCGACATCAATACGCGGCAAAGCTCGCTGGAGGATATTTTCGTCGGCCTTGTCCATCAACC
>CBHCMH010000220.1:0-4244 GCA_965974445.1 uncultured Rhizorhapis sp. | reverse complement strand
TGCCCGCGTTATGGCTGGCGATGACCAGCTTGCCGGAGGCGAGCTTGCGGATGGCCTGCTGGTTGTCTTCCCGTTTCATCCGCGTCCCGTGGCCCGGTCCTGCGCGGCGAAGATCTGGGTGCAGCCGATACGGGCGAGGCGGAGAAGGCGGAGAAGACCTTCCTCGTCAGAGCATTCGCCCTCGGCGGTGGCCTGCGCTTCGGCGATCTTGCCGTCGCTGGTGAGGACGAAATTGGCGTCGGCCCCGGCATTGCTATCCTCGTCATAATCGAGATCGAGGACCGGCGTGCCATTGTAGATGCCGCAGCTCACCGCCGCGATCTTCTGCATGATCGGGTCTTCCGCAATCAGTTCCTTGGCGATGAGCGTATTGACCGCCAGCCGGAGCGCGACCCAGGCACCGCTGATCGCCGCCGTGCGGGTGCCCCCATCAGCCTGAATGACGTCGCAGTCCAGGACGATCTGCCGCTCGCCCAGCTTTTTAAGGTCAGTGACCGCGCGCAGCGAGCGGCCGATGAGGCGCTGGATTTCCTGCGTACGGCCCGACTGCTTGCCCTTCGCCGCCTCGCGATTGCCGCGCGTATGGGTGGCGCGGGGGAGCATGCCATATTCGCCCGTGACCCAGCCTTCGCCCTTGCCGCGCAGGAAGGGGGGGATGCGCTCTTCGATCGATGCGGTGCAGAGGACTCGCGTGTTACCGAAGCTGACGAGGCAGCTTCCTTCGGCGTGGATGGTGAAACCGGGTTCCATGGTGATGGTCCGCATTTCATCGGGGGCGCGGCCGGATGGGCGCATATATCATTCTCCTGTCTGTCTTCGGCAGGGCTGTAGCGGGCCTATGAGCGGTGTACCAGCCTTGTGTGTGGGTTTTTGCCGGAATGACGGATTGTATTGAGCCTTTGCTTCCCATTGCCTAGATATGCGCCATGGCGATCACACCCATCACCGAACTCAACGACCGGGCGCGGGACGTCTTTCGCGGGGTGGTGGAGAGCTATATCGGCACGGGTGCGCCGGTGGGCTCGCGGACGATCAGCAAGCTTTCGGGCCTGAACCTCTCGCCCGCATCGATCCGCAATGTGATGCAGGATCTGGAGGAACTGGGTCTGCTGGCCGCGCCGCATACCTCGGCGGGGCGGCTGCCGACCGAGACCGGGCTGCGCCTGTTCGTCGATGGCATGATGCAGGCGGCCGAACCGTCGATGGAAGAGAGGCGGGCGATCGAATCGCGATTGTCCGAAAGCGGTCCGATCGAGGAGGCGTTGACCGCCGCCAGTGCGGTTCTGTCGGGCCTGTCGGCCTGCGCCGGGATCGTGCTGGTGCCCAAGCGGGAGCCGGTGCTGCGCCAGTTCGGTTTCGTCCCCCTGTCGGAGCGGCAGGCGCTGGCGGTGCTGGTGGGCGACGATGGCAGTGTCGAGAACCGGGTGGTGGACTTGCCGCCCGGAATCGGCGCGTCGGCGCTCAGCGAAGCGGCGAATTATGTCAGCGCGCAGTTTGCCGGGCTGACGCTGGGGCAGGCGCAGGCCCTGTTGCAGAAGGATATCGACGACGGCCGGGCGGCGCTGGATGGCGTCAGCCGCGAACTGGTCGAACGCGGGCTGGCGGTCTGGTCCGCCGACAGCGAGAATCGCCCGGTGCTGATCGTGCGGGGGCAGGCCAACCTGATCGATGAAGACGCGGCGGCCGACCTCGACCGGGTTCGCAATCTGCTGGACGAGCTGGAGGGCAAGGAGGAAATCTCCCGCTTGCTCGATAGCGCGCGGAACGGAAGCGCGACAAAGATATTCATCGGATCGGAGAACAAACTTTTCTCGCTTTCCGGTTCATCCGTGATAGCAGCGCCGTACCGAAGCGGCGACGGGCGCGTGGTGGGCGTGGTCGGGGTTATCGGCCCAACCCGCTTGAACTATGCGCGCATCGTTCCCATGGTGGATTTCACCGCACAGACTTTATCGAGACTGATGAGATGACAGACGACAAAAAAATGCAGCAAGACACGGAAATAGCAGAAGAAATTCACAACGAGGGCGAGGAGGGTGCGGCTGCCGAGGCTTCCGGCCTCGACCGGCTGGCGGAGCTGGAGGCCGATCTGGAGCGGGCGCGGCAGGATATTCTCTATGCCCAGGCCGATACCCAGAATGTGCGCCGTCGCCTGGAAAAGGAAATTCAGGACGCGCGCGCCTATGCCGCCACCGGTTTCGCGCGCGACATATTGTCGGTCGCCGACAATCTCAGCCGCGCGCTCGCCGCGATCCCGGCCGAGCTGCGGGAGGATGAAAAGCTGAAGGGACTGGTCATCGGCTTGGAGGCAACGGCCAAGGAACTGGAAAGCGCGCTCCGCAAGAATGGCATCGAGAAGATCGAGGCCATGGGGCAGACGCTCGACCCCAACCGGCATCAGGCGATGATCGAAGTCCCCAGCGATGCAGAACCGGGCACCGTCGTGCAGGAATTGCAGTCCGGCTACATGATCAAGGACCGCCTGCTGCGGCCCGCACTGGTGGGCGTGGCGAAAAAGCCGGAGTAGCGGGCGTGCCCTAATCCAGGCGGTCAATAATCCCTGCCCTGACGAGCACCGAACCGACGGCGCTCGAAAGAGCAGGACTCATCAGCAGGGCATTCAGAATCTGGCGCGGCGTCCGGCCGGCATTTTCGGGCGTCGCCGCCAACTGACGCCAGATACTGGCCGCCCGTGCCTGATTTCCGCCATTGGCATAGGCCACCGCCATCGTAATCGCATAGAAGGGCATTTGCTTTGGGTTGGCGGTGGGCAGGCCTTGGGCAAGTTCAAGCGCCTCCTTGCCCCGCCCGCGCTCGCCCATGGCGGCGATCACCGGCAAGGAAAAGAACGCCGGAAGCTGCGGGTTCATCTCTCGCGCCAGGGTAAGAAGATCTTCATGGCCGGGTTCGCCGCAGGCAAATAGATAAATCCCCGTTCGGGCGGGATATTCCGGCTCATAGGGGTTGAGGTCGATGGCGCGAAACGCAAGCGCCTTGCCCAGCGAGCAGCGCTTCTCTGCAAAGGCGATCATGGCGGACGCCATTTGCGCTTCGGGCGAAAAGGGATCGAGGCGTATGGCGGCCTTGGCATCTGCCTGTGCCATGGCCTTGAGCGCCGGCTTTTCGGGCTCAAGGAAATACTGCCGGTAGTTGAGTACCGCAGACGCTGCCAGGACGGCGGGCGAATTGTGGTCCAAGGCCAAGGTCCGGCCGATGCATTCGTGCGCTGCCGACATGCCGACGGGTTCCATCGACATCCGGAATTCGGCGTTTTTCAGTAGGCAGGCATAGCCGGGCGCCACATCGCCCCCATGTTGTTGACGTTCCCGCGCGGCGATGACGCCGAAGCTGCCGATCAGGTTCGCCACGGGCAGGCGGATGGCCTCTTTCATGGATGTCTGACGTTCTTTGAGGTGGACATGGTCCGTCCAGATCCGCTCGTCCGTGCGGTTGTCCCACAAGGTCAGGTAAAGATCCTCCCCGGCCGGTCCCGCCAGTACGCTTTGCAACCGGTAGGCATTGCGGGAGCTGTTCAGGCGGGCGCGAGCGCCGGAAGCCGCGCCTTCGGAGGACCGGACATCGACCACCCATGAGCGGTGGACCGCATCGCCCAGCACCTGATCTACCGATTGCCCCAGACCGGCGGGAGAATTGACGCCGTGTTCGGTTGCTAGCAGCAGCATGCCGGGCGCGCGCGAAATCGCCATTGCGTTTCCGGACTGATCGCCAGAGGGCGATGGGCGCTGGGTCGAAGCCATGATGTAGACCAGCGCTATGGCCATGATCGCAACAATCAGGCCAAGGATCAGCGCCGCTCCGGTCCACCGGCCCGCACCCGCGACGGGCTGGGCCAACTGGGCGGTCGCCACGGTTTGGGCCGCAGGTTCAGGCGAAGGGGCTTTTTGAGCGGGCGGTAGCAGCTTTTCCACCGGTTGCTGGCGGTCGTTCGGCCAGGCGGGAACCTCCTGGAGATGAACACGGTAGGCGCCGTTGGGAATGATCAGCCGATAGCCATAACCGAATCCGGCGCGAGTATAATATGCATCGAGCATGCGGCGCAGGCGGCCCACCTGGACCCGCGGATAGCTGTCCGTCTGGGCGTCGAAATCGGGATCGCGCCCCAGGCCATCGACCGCGACTCCATAGGCCTTCAGCTGTTCGCCATTCCCCGCAAGCGTCTGATTGACCAAAAACCGCAACAGCCGCCGCATGACGGGGGACCGTGAGAACTCCTCCGACTCAAA
>CBHCMH010000219.1:0-4247 GCA_965974445.1 uncultured Rhizorhapis sp. | reverse complement strand
CGATGCGCGATTTCAGTATCGCCATGGCATCGATCAGCGACTCCAGCCCCTTCGACGGGTCGAGCCGTCCAGCATAAAGCAGATGCTGCCTGCCGTTCCCCATGCCGGTGCGGAAAATCGCTTCATCGGCAAAGGTGGGGATGCACGCCAGCCGGCCCGGAGCAAAGCCGCCCTCGATCATCATTTCGGTCAGGAACGGATTGGTCGTCACGAACCTGTCGATCATGTCGAAATAACCTCGCCTGCGGTGCATCCAGGTTGCGGAGGCGTCCATCGCCGAAACCAGCCTGCTGCCATGCACGCATCCATGGATCACGCCCGGCAGCAACCGGCCATGCAGGCATTTGGTGCAGGTCCGGCCCTGGCGCAGAAAATGATGCTCGGCGCACAGAAAGCCATAATCGGACACGCGCGCGACAATGGGGACGCCGGCCTTATGCAATGCTGTAATGACTGAAGGGGACAATTTTCGCAGGAAGAGCATCAGATAGGCAACGTCAGGCTTGAAGGCGTTAGTCAGCCGGGTGAGGTCCCTTTCAACCTCCGTTGAATAGAAGAGTCGCGCCATCGTCTTGGCATAGGTCGCCGGATGTTGGCGGTGCTGATCGAAAAATACTTCATCCGGATCACCAATGGGGGAGGTGAAATAAGATGACCAGGGCGAAGGCCTGTTCTGCTGATATGCTATTGAAAAAACCGCCGTTTCGTGGCCGGCACGCTCCAATATGCGCTCGACATTGAACAGATAGCGTTCCGCGCCGCTGGCCACGAAATAGCGGTGATTGATCAGCAGAATGCGCAAAAGGACGCTCGCTCTAAACGGGACGCCAAGGCCGACATCAGTTCGAATGCTTAACTGGCTGCGGCAATCATGCAATGGCGCATAAATTATTATTTGAGCGCCCGCTCGGAGATAGTGATTGCCGCTGCTATGGTACCGGAAACATGAGCTGGGCAATCTTAATGTGTCAGTTGGCCCCTGATGGCGCCGCCGGGAAACTCTGCGTTATGGACATTCACATAGAAGTCCGATGGATTGGCCTTGATTTCGTCGGCAATTGCTTCGGAAACATCCTTGCAGCCCTTGCTATGTCCGTCGGTCGGCGGGTCCAGAGGAACGACTACAGGGCCAGCGACGCCCGCAGCCCCACGATGTAAATGGGCAGCCGTTGAGGCTCCAATATTCCGCACATCCTTGAACTCATAGCAGAATTGGTCAACCCTATCCGCAATCGACACCTCAAACCGGCCGCTACCGTCGGGGTCACCCGGTTCAGGGACTTCTTGGCCACCTGTCAGATTGGCATGATAAGTGTCAGCAACCTGTTCAACGACGCTTTCGCAACCGGTCAGCGCAATTATCGTCGCAGCGCAAATGGCTGCGAATGTAATGCCATTGGACGTTTTCATTTCCTGCTCCTTTCACAGCGCGCTCATGGCCGTGACGCGCCTGTCCTGAACCATTTTCGGTTAGATTGGTTTCCGAAATGACCCTAAGCTATCAATACCATTCAGCGGTAAGCCTAAATGTTTGGTCCCAGAGTTTGATGGTGCATTATCCATGCAGGAATGGAGGGATGCACTATGGACCAGGTTTTACACGGGAGCGCCAGAACGACAGCGGCTTTCCGAACTCGGCGACCTGCGCCACGTGCAATCCCGCTGACAATGCATGACCACTTCCAACGACGTGCCTCAAGCCGAGGAACAGCGGGTTAGTCGGTAATTTCAGTTCCTACTTGCCGCGACGGCCTGGGCGCTGATCCTCCGCCTCAAATGCGCATCGTCCTACGCGCTCCCAAAACAGCAATGGGCACACCGCTGGGGCGTGATTGCAACAGTCACGCGGCCGTCCGGTCACGGCCGAACGGGTCACCTAGGATCGCCTCAGTATGCGATGCACAGAGCCATGCGCCGTCTTGTTTGATCCAGGTCGATGTGTCGGCCGCTTCGAGGTTGAGCAGCCGACCGTCAACGTGCAGACGTTCGTTCACCCTGTAGCCGATGATCGCGACGTTCTCATCCGGGAACACGACTTGGGTGTCCTCAAGCGAGAAATCGCGAAGGTCCCATTGACCTTCGCGCATCATTTTCGAGAAGGTCTTTCGATCGATAGCTGCAACGCCTTGCGCTCCAGTTACGACACAAGCCGGTGCCAACATGGCGGTGGCTTCATCCACATTCTTGTCGATCATCGACTGCAAGAAACGATTTTCCAATGCGATGATTTCATCGCGATCATGGTCGGACATTGTCATCTCCTAAGCATGAAGAATCTTTGCATGGGTCGATAACGGGCCGCACTTGCCAAGGTTGCAACGAAAAACGTGCCGAGATTGACCGACTGCCCTACAGTCAGCGATCAAATAAAAGCGGTCGCTTGGACCCAAGCGCCTCAGCACTTTCCGTAACCGGAGCAAGAACGGCCAACTTTCGTCAGACGCCCTTCATCTTCATTCATGCAGACTGCCCTGCCATTGCAAAGGTCAGGAGAGTGCAGATGTCGAGGATCCTAATAATAGTAGGTTTGGCCATGGGACTGGCCAGTTGCGGGGAGGCCTCCTACGACCCGCGCGGCGTGGAGCATGAAGAAACGCTCCTCTCGGTCAGTGCTACGGGTCAGTCGGAAGTTCGCCCCGACCAGGCGCAATTTCAGGCGGGCATCAACACCTGGGACAAGACGGCCAAAGCCGCGAGCGAGGCCAATCTCAGGAAGATCGAGGAAATCGTGGTTGCGCTAAAGGGCGTGGGAATCGCTGAAAAGGATATCCAGACGCGTGCGATGAACGTCCAGCGGCTCGATTGGGGCGACCGGAAAGGGCAATATCAGGCAAGCAATATTGTCAATGTTACCGTAAGGGACGTCGACAAGGCGGGGGCCGCGGTCACCGCAACAACGACTGCCGGCGCCAATATCGTCAGCGGACCGGATCTGCGGATGGAGAACCCCGAGAAAGCCGCAACCAGCGCCTACACCAATGCATATAGGGCAGCCCGCGCGCGCGCCGAGGCCTATGCCAAAGCAGCGGGAATGAAGATATCCCGGGTACTAACGATCCGGGATTCTGGGGGAATGCAGGGCAACCGCTATCTGCCCGGCGCCGTTCCCGCTGCTCCGCCTCCGGTCGTGATGGCCGAGCAGGCGGCGAATGCATCGGCGGGCGTTATGGCGGGCCGGACAACCAGCGCTGTTGCCATCCAGGTCGACTTCGCCCTTGCCCGGCAATAGCGCGAAATTGAAACAGACAAAATCTGGCGAAGCAGAATGGTATTAGGCGATTCCGGGCCCCTCGCTAGTAGCTCAGTTTGGGGAAAAAATCGCCGCGGCCTTCCGGGCTCATGTCCAACAGACCCCACACCGGATCGACCAGATCGCCGGCGCGGTGGTCCTGGCCGGGTTCCTCCTGGACATAGAGCAATTCGCTCCCCCAGAAATGGCGGATGATACCATCACCGTCCCGATGAAACACATTGTACATCGGCTGGTCCCAGTTTTGGCCGGGATCGTAGCCCCGTTCGGCCCGCATCGCCGACCCGAATCTTGAGGTGTCACCGAAATACTCGCGGGAGTAGTCATTGCCTGCGGCCGACAGCAGCTTCAGGTTGCACCAGCCCCGCTTGCGCGCCAACACTTCCGGCCGCGCAATGGGGGACTTGGCGACGATGTAGGTCGGGAAACGCTGGTCGGCGTGGAAGACGCTACCATCCAATCCATCAAGCGTGTGGGTGCAGCCGGTGCACGGCTGGTCGCGTTCCTGCCCATACATGAAGCTGTACAGCAAGATGCTGGGATGATCACCGAACAGTTCGGAAAGCCGCACCTGCTCGGGGCGTTCGTCAGCGCCGATCCGCTCGAACACATAATCCTCGGGAACCTCGCCGCCGGGCGGGAGCGCACGGCGCTGCGCGGCGACCGCCTCCAGTTGGCGGCGCAGCGCGATCTCTACATCGAGCAGGGCATTGCGCGCAGCCCGGTATTCAGCGCTTTCATTCGGGAAGGACAGATGTTCCATAAGTTGGCCTTTCGCTAGTCGATTCAAGCGGACGGCAGCGTCAGCGAAATGTTCAACATTGGCCGCAGCGATTTGTTTCGCCGGCCGGGCTCATCGTTTGCCGCTCATCCGCCGGCCAGGCAAAGTATCTTGCCGCTCCGGCGGAATGTTGCAGCACTGCGCGGAACAGGAAGCCTGGGCGGCCGTTTCAGGCATGGCGTCCCGCGTATCGCGTGTGTCATCCCGAGGAGCGCC
>CBHCMH010000218.1:0-4253 GCA_965974445.1 uncultured Rhizorhapis sp. | reverse complement strand
CGGAAAGCGCCTTGGTCAGCGCGCCCGAACATTCGGGCGCGGCGGTCTGGGCAAAGGCGGGATTGGCGAGGAGGAGGGTTAGAAACAGGGTGAGGAGTGCCAGGATCCAATATCCTCGAGCCCTCATCCCCTCGTCATTCCCGCGAAAGCGGGAACCCATTTCTCCATCTGGTCCGGTGTTGGAGATCGTGGCGAGTTGGGTCCCCGCTTTCGCGGGGATGACGCTTTTCAGAAAAAGAAAAGCCAGCCCCCTAGGCCTCATCGCGAACGCCATCGCCGCTTTCCGCGATCTTGTCGATGCGGCCGCGCGTTACGGAAAGGAGGAAGCGTTTTCCCTCGAACTCGACCACCGCCAGCTTGCCGAAGGTGCCCATGGGCAGCGCATCGACCAGCTTCACGGCCCGATCCTGTTGCCCCAGCATCATGCCCGGCTGATATTTGCGCCAGAGCCATAGCGCCCCAAAGGCCATGCCGCCGACAAGCGGCAGCAGGATCAGAAGCTTCAAAAAATACCAGAGCATCAGCCGCGCCGTTCCACCCCGGCCATGCGCGCCTCTGCGGTCGCGACTTCGACGACACGGATGCCATAGCGTCCGTTCACCGTCACCACTTCGCCCTTGGCGATCAGGGTGCCGTTGACCATGATGTCGAGCAGCTCGTCGGCCTGCCGGTCAAGCTCCACCACGCTGCCTTCGGCCAGGTCCATCACCTCAGCAAGTTTCAGCGAAGTTGACCCCACCTCCACGGACATGCGGACCGGAATATCGGCCAAAAGGCGGAAATTCCGGCTGCCCGGCAGGGTGCCGATGGCGTCTTCGATCCGTGGCGCGTCGCTCATGTCACTCATCATTCGGTCCCTTCGGATAATTTTTCAATCATGAAAGCGGCGCGCCCCTCTTTTTCCCCAATCGTTCCATGGGCGAAAACCTTGTTCCCGACAAGTAGGGGCAGACTGCGACTGATCTGAAGGGGAATTACGTCCCCCGGTTCAAGCTGCATCAGTTGCGACAGGGACAGGCTGGGCCGCGCCAGCACCGACCGCGCGGGGAAGCGCACATGATTGACCTGCCGCCCCAGCCGGTCGCGCCAGCCGGGGTCGCTGACCTTCAGTTCGTCATGCACTTTCGTCCCCATCAGCGATTCAACACCGCGCAGGGCAGCCAGCGGATAGACGAACTCTATCGGCCAGACATCTTCCCGGCCCAGCGTAACGTCGAAGCGCTGCACGACGACCTGCTCGTCATCGGATGCGACATGGACATATTCGATATTGGTTTCGCGGCCGATCAGTGTCGCATCGACTGCATGAGTTTCCGCCCAGGATTCAACCAGCTTGTCGATCAGATTGCCGGTGAACTTGCCCAGCATCCGTTCCTCGGTCGGCGTGAATTCCTTGCGATTGAAGGGCATGCGCGCGCCCGTGCCGCCGTAGAAGCTGTCGACCAGCGCCGCGATCATGTCGGGGTCCACGCGCAAAAGGGCCGCGCCCTTCAACGGATGCAGCCGGTACATGCTGAGGCTGACGAAATCAGGGACGAAGAGCGACCAGTCGGAGAAGCGGAAAACCGACACCGCCTCGCTCGTAACTTGCGGCTTTACCCCCAGCATCGGTTCCAGGAGCGCCCTGATGCGGCGCACCATGCGTTCGCCGATACGGTCCATGCCCGACAGCACCACATGCGCCTGCGGTTCGGTCTGTCCGAACTTAAACGGAATTACGTCGTCCATAAGCTGCTTGGTCCCCCGCGAGCGGGTGCCCGCGCGAGCTCATTGAATAACGAAATTGGTAAAATAAACGTTATCAACCCCGCCAAAGCCCGTTTTTTCGAGCAAAATTTTATTAATGGCGTCCTTCAATTCCTTCTGAAGCGCCTCTTTGCCCTGGGGCGTGGACAGCACCATCTCGTCCTGGTCGGCGATGCGCATCAACACGGCCGAGCGAACCGCGATTTCATGCTGCTTGATGTTCTCCAGCAGGCGACTGTCATAATAGGTGGCGATCGCCAGCGAGATCTGCGCAAAGGAGCCGCTGTCCTTCAGATTCGAGGTGAAGGGAGCTTCGATCTGATAATAGGTCGCCTCATAGCCGGCGGCATTTTTGGGCGTGGAACCGTCGCCATCGACAGTGCCAATGACAGGTTCGGCCGCGTCGCCTTCGCCCTTGGGCTTGCCTTCGCCCTTCAGCACCAGCTTGGGCTTGTTGGGGTCCTCGGTTTCGGCATGGGCCGTGCCGCCGAGCATGCCGGCCGCATAAAAGCCGCCTGCAGCGCCCGCGCTCCCCAGAATGAGGACCAGCCCGATAAGCAGGAACAACTTCCTGCTTTTGCCCTTTTTCCTGGGCGTCTTGTCGTCGCTCACGTCATATCTCCCGCTCAGGCATAGCGGGCGTGCTGACTCCGTGTCCGCTCACTCGCCGCCTGGTCCTGTTCCTGTCCGGTGACATTGGAAGATACGGCTTCGATCAGCGGTTTTTTATGGAAAGGCTGCGATTGTCCCTGCTGTCCCGCCATTTCCTGTCCCATGGCCTGACCGCGGGCGAAAAGGCTGCCGCTGTCCGGCTGACCACGCTCCACCGGCGCGCGTTCGACCTGCACGTCGTGAATGCGGACAGCCTGCAGCCGCGCATCCTGCTGCAATTGCTGGCGGCCCTGGCCGAGCGCGGCTGCGGCTTCATCGGTATCGGCGATCAGGCGCACGTCCGCCCCGTCGTCCCGCTGCAGAATATCGACCTGCAGGCGACCCAGATTTTCGGGATTGAGGGTGAAGGTGGCGCGGCCCGTTCCGGCCGAAATGTCGGCGATTTCGCGCGCCATGCGGTCAATCCATTGCCCCTCGACACCCATGTCGATGACCTGCTCGCCCAACATCGCGCCGGTATCCGCCGCCGCAAGGGCGGGTGCGGATGGCGTTGCAATTTCCGCGATGCCAGATGTTTCAAGGCTTAACACCGGGGCCAGCGAAGCTGCGGCAAGAGGCGCATATGAAGGCATGATGACGCCATCGTCCGGCGCTTCCGACTTTGCGACTATATCCGTCATTTCGGCGAAGGCCGGATTCTCCATCAGTCTGGCACGGCCAAGAGGCGGGAGACCCCGGCCTTCGCCGGGGTGACGCGAATTATGCAACGATCCCGCCTCGGCGACGCCTTCTGGCGTAGCAGCGGGCGCTTTCTTGGCAGATGTGCCTTGACCGAGCGAGGAAACGCCAAGTTCGAGCGCCAAGGCCTGCCTGTGATGCACGTACGGAGCGGCGGCATGACTGACGCCGGAGCGTTCCGCGTCGGCGTGTAGGGCGGGTTGAGCCGCCCATTGGGGCAGAGCGCCCGGAATTGGCGAGCTAGTGGCCTTCGAATGGGCGACGGTCTGCGCCGGTACGTCCTCGCCCTTTCCAACGGTGGTGTCGGGCTGGGCGCTGCCCGCAGGTGGCTCAAGCCCTTGCAGCAGTGGCAGGGCCAGCCCTTGCATCAACGGCGGCGGAGAGGCCTTGGTCTGGTCATCGGCTTTGACCGCCAGCTCTGCTTCTTCCTCTGAGATGACGGGAGTGGCGGGGGTAACGGGCATATCGGCCTTGGCAGGCACCACATTCATGGCCTTCGCCATTTGCGGCAAGACGGATGTGACATGGGCAAATCTGGCGGGCGTGGATTGCTTCGCAGGCCGGTCTGGCGCAGGCGCTTTGGCCAGCGGCAGTTCCGCTCCATCCGGCAATAGTTCCGCTCCGGCGGGTCTGGAGCCCACCCCTGCGGCGACGCGCGGGTCCGGAACGCCCTCTTCCAGAACCGCTGCCTGCAGGCCTGGTGTCAGCTCGGCTGTTTCGGCATTCCCCACGATCGGAGCATTCCCGGCTTCATCCCCATGGCGCTGTGCCAGCATGGCCGTCACGAAGTCCGGCCTTTTGGCAGCGGCCACGGCCTGGCCGGGCGCGCGGTCCTGACCGGCCCCGACGCCTGCCAGCAGGGCAGCGAAATCGACACCTTCGCCCTCAGTCGCCGCCGTCGGCTTGGGCGCGCCTGTCAGCAGCGCCGCCGCCATGTCCTGGAATATCGGCAGGTTCGCCATCATCAAACATCTCCCAGCAAGGCGGATCGCTTGTGGCGCGGCAGCGATTGCAGCCGCGCCTCCATCTGCTCGGCAAGCGCGCGAGCCGCTTTTTCCTTCAGCCTTTCGGCTATTTCCTTGTCGCGGTTGGCAAGCTTAAGCTCCACCTCGCGCTGCTCCACGCGGCCATGCTTGAGGAGGACAGAACGAACGAAC
>CBHCMH010000217.1:0-4261 GCA_965974445.1 uncultured Rhizorhapis sp. | reverse complement strand
GCGGCATGATTCCGGCCTGTGCCCGCATTATCGTCAAGCTGAAGCTGGAGCAGCGCAGCCGGGTGCTGTTCGGCGCGCGCAACGGCCTGAAGTCGCCATGCCGGTACTGGCAGGGCGCGCGGTCGAAGGGCGGTAATCGGCCGGGCAGCGGCTTTTATGGCAGCATCCGCATTCCCGGCGTGCCGGGGGGGGGCGTCCGCGCCCATATCGCCGCGGCTTGGGTCGCAGGCATCCTGAAGGAACCGCGCGTGCCCGAAGGCATGCACCTGGATCACAGGTGCGAGCGGAGCCTGTGCATAGAAGACGATCATTTCGAACTGGTCCCGTCGCTGGAGAATATCCGGCGGCGATGGACCAGGCGCGCTGAAAGGAGGGCGGCATAATGGGGGGTTCGGTCAACAAGGTGATCCTGATCGGCCATCTGGGCGCTGATCCGGATGTGCGCAGTTTCCAGAATGGCGGGAAGGTCGCGAATATGAGCCTTGCGACGTCGGAGACGTGGAAGGACCGGCAGAGTGGAGAGCGCAAGGAACGGACGGAGTGGCACAAAATTGCCATATTGTCCGATGGGTTGGTCGGCGTGGCCGAGCGCTATTTGCGCAAGGGCAGCAAGGTCTATGTCGAAGGCCAGTTGCGTACCCGCAAATATCAGGACCAGGCGGGCGGCGACCGATACGTCACCGAAGTCGTGCTGAACGGCTTTTCGGCCAAGCTGGTGCTGCTGGATGGCGCGCCGGGATCTGGCGAAACGCGTCCGGGCGGCGGGGGTGCGCATCGGGATCAGGGCGGGCCGCCTGCCGATTTCGACAATGATCTGGACGACGAAGTTCCTTTCTGAATGCCGGGCGCCATCCGCGTTCGCAATCCATTGACCTGCTGATTTTCCGGTTTTTCCGGGGGGATATTCTTGACCGTGAGCCAGTCCACGCCGCCGATTTCGACCATGTGCCAGGCGGCCCTGCATTATGCGCGCCGGGGATGGCCGGTGTTTCCGTGCCGGGAGCGCGAAGAGACCGTCACCACGTTCAACGGGAAAAGCCGCACCTTCAAGGCGAAGGCGCCCTATGGCGGCAATGGCGTCAAGGATGCGACGACCGATGAACAGGTGATCAAGGGATGGTGGCGGCGCTGGCCCGACGCCATGATCGGGCTGGCGATGGGCCATAATGGCCTGTTCGCGCTCGATTTCGATCCGCGCGTCGACGAAGAGACGGGCGAGGTCTTCACGCTTGAAAGCCTGAAGGCGGCGCTGGAAGAGCAGATGGGGTGCGATCTGCCGGTGTCGCTGGCGGCGATGACGCAGAGCGAAGGCGTGCATGTCTATCTGCTCCAGCCCCGTGATGGGGGCGAGCCGATCCGCAATCGCGGCAACCTGCCCCGGCATGTCGATGTGCGCGGCCTGGGCGGCTATGTGATCGCGCCGCCGAGTAAACTCTATCGCGACGACGGGACGGTCGGGCGCTATCGCTGGCTGCGCGGCGACAGCAAGGAAGAACCGGTCGAGGCCCCGGCGGCATTGGTCGACATATTGCGGTCGAAGGGGAAGGCGGGCGACGCCGGCGAGAGGCAGGCCGCCCCGCACCCCCAACGGCCCGCGCCATCCAGCGACAGCGGCAGGGGTTCGGGCGAGGAAGAGGCGATCCGGAAATATGGGCTTTCCGCACTGGATGCTGAATGCCGCGCCATCCGCCAGGCGCCTTCGGGCAAGCGGAACAGCCAGCTGAATGAAAGCGCGTTCAACATCGCCTCGCTGACCTGTTCGACGCCGTTCTCGGCGCTGGAGGCGCGCTTTGCCCGATCCATGGTCGAGGCGGCCGCGCGGGACAATCCGGGCGATGACGATGATGCCCAGCTCGACGCCACGATCAGCAGCGGATGGACCGCCGGGGAGGGTACTCCCCGCGACCTGACCGACGTCGCGACGCGCGCGCGGGAGCGCGCGGCGCGGCCACATCGTCCTTCCCGTTCTTCCGCCTCCGCACCTCTCCCGCCGACTGAATATGGCGAGCCAAGCTCCCAAGCGGGAGGCACGGGGAGCATTCCGGCAAAAAAGGGGGGTGGGGAGGCCGTAGAGCCTGATCTGACGCTGAAATGCGCCCGTTACCCCATGACGGACCTAGGCAATCTGGAGCGTTTTCTGGCGCGGTATGGACAGGATTTCCTGTGCGTCGCGGCCTGGGCCGAAAGTTCGTCATCGCCGGGCTATATCGCCTGGGACAAGACGCGGTGGAACCGGAGCATGGCCGACGCGCTGTTCGGCCGCGCCGCGCAGGAGACCATGCGCCTTATTCAGGATGAGGCCGATTTCATCCGGGCGAGCGGCGTGCCTTTTCCGCCAGAGGAAGGTGACCTGCCCGATCCGGACGAAGGCCGCGAGGATCCCAATCCTGACGATGAAGCGGCGGATGAAAGCGACCCGACAGCGGCAGAAAAGGCGTTTTTGAAGGCTGAGGCCAAGCGAACCGCGCGGCGCAGCTCCCTCTGGTATCTGCAACGCAGCCTTGCCCGGCAGACGCGCCATGACGGCCCACGGTACGACCATATCGTGCAGGTCAAGAGCAATGGCGACATTGTGCTGTATTCCGACAAGCTGGCGGCCTGGGGCCGCACGTCGGAAGGCGCGGGCCATATCGAATGTATCCGCAAGCTGGCTCCGCCCCGCCTGTCGGCCCGGCCCGAGGAATTCGATGCCGAACCGCTGGCGCTCAACGTCCAGAACGGGACGCTGATCTTTCACCGGCCCGAGGACGGTAAGGCCGCCTCTGTCGAGCTGCGCGAGCATCGGCGCGAGGACAGGATCACGAAGATCGCGCGGGCAAGCTATGACCCTGGAGCGCTTTGCCCCCAGTTCGACGCCTTTCTGGCGCAGGTGCAGCCGGTCGAGGACATGCGCGAATGGCTGACCCGTTGGTCGGGCTATAATGCGCTGGGTATCGCCGACGCGCAGGTCATGGCGCTGTTCTACGGCGAGGGTTCGAACGGCAAGGGCGTCTGGGTGCAGACCCATGCCCATATACTGGGCGACTATGCCTGGGCGACCGGCATCGAGACCTTCATGGATTCCGGGTTCAAGCGCACTGGCGGCGGACCTTCGCCGCACCTGGCCGCGCTGGCGGGCCGCCGCATGGTCTATGCCAATGAGCCCGATGACAATTCGAAATTCTCTGACGGGCTTGTCAAGGCGTTGACCAGCGATGAGCCGATCGGCGGCGTGCGCGAGCTGTACGGCCCGGCGTTCGAACTGGTCGTCACCTTCACCAATACGGTGATGGCGAACAACCTTCCCCGGATCGGCACCGACCACGGCATCCAGCGGCGCATGCAGGTGGTGCCGTGGATGGTCATCATTCCGAAGGCTGAACAGGACCTTCGCCTGAAGGACAAGCTGCGTGCCGAAATTTCCGGCATTCTCAACCAGATGATCCGGGGCGCGCTGTCTTACCTGACCGACGGGCTCACCATGCCCGAGGCGATGGTCGAGGCGACGAAGACCTATCATGACGACAATGATTTACTCGGGCAGTTCCTGACATTGTGCGTCGCCCGCGCGCCCGGCGAAAGGCTGGGTGCGACGGCGCTGCATGACGTTTTCGCCGCATGGCAGACCTGGGCTGGCCTGCTGCCCCAGAACGGGCAGCCATGGTCGAAGAAGAAGCTGCGGCAGGAAATGGAGCGCAAGGGCTTCAAGATCGACAAGTCCAGCACGATGAAGTGGCACGACATCGTATTGCGCTTCGACAAGCCTGATTTCGTGGATGAGGGCGGCAAGGCGGTGGAGCGCGACCTGTCCGCGCCGCGTCATGCCGACAAGCCTTCCGCCGGCGCACCGGTTGGGGCATCGCCGCCTGGTGCAGTCGCCGACAGTCCCCCCGTGCCCCCCTCTGTGCTGCCGCCGCCGAGCCTGGACGATGACTTCGTGCCCGGTTTCGACAGCGATTTGCCGCCATGATCCTCCCACTCTCCCAACTGCGGGAGGATTGGATGTCCTCATTTTCCGCAGTTTTCCACGGGTTTGGGAGCTTGTGGGAGGTTGGGAGGGTAATTGCATAAATCCCACGGGCGCGCACGCACGCGCGTTACACACATGCGCATGCGCGCGCGAACTTACGGAAAGCTACCCTCGTGGCATCAGGGCAGTGGCGGTGATGCCTGGATCTTCGTGGACGAGATAATTGTTGAGTAGAACCGATGGGGGACAGCCACAGATCCTCGCGGCTAACACAGATAGCAAGAATTTCAGCATTGAGCCCTTCTCTTATCC
>CBHCMH010000216.1:0-4268 GCA_965974445.1 uncultured Rhizorhapis sp. | reverse complement strand
TTCTGTTCGGCCTGGCTGACGCTGATGCTGCTGTCGGGCATGTCGGTGCGGTGGATGGTTGCGCTGGCCGCGACGGGCTTTAGCGGTCTGGTCGCTGCCTATCTCTTCTATCCGGTCGCGACGCAGCGCATCAACATCTGGCTGCTGGGGCAGGGCGATTCCTATCAGGTGGACAGCGCCCATGCGGCGATTACCGGGGGCGGGCTGACCGGCGTGGGTCCGGGCAGCGGCATGGCTAAGTTCCGCCTGCCTGAGGCGCATACCGACTATATTTTTTCGGTCATAGGCGAGGAGTTCGGGCTTCTGGCCTGCATCGCGATCGCCTGCGTCTATCTGGCGATCATGGTGCGGGTGTTCCTGAAGCTGCTGGATGAGGAGGATGCCTTCACCATCCTTGCCGCCGCAGGTCTTGCCACGCAATTCGGGATCCAGGCGATCATCAACATGGGCGTCAACACACAACTGTTTCCGTCGAAAGGCATGACGCTGCCCTTTATCAGCTATGGCGGTTCCTCTATGATCGCGCTGTGCATCGGCACGGGGCTGCTGCTGGCGTTTACGCGCCGGAACCCCTATCTGGTGCGCTCCCCCTATGTCGTCAAATGGAGCGGACGATGACCATTTCCCGCCATTATGTGCTGGCAGCCGGAGGCACGGGCGGTCACATGATCCCGGCCCACGCCGTTGCTGTCGAGCTGATGGAGCGAGGCCATCATGTCGCGCTGATCACGGACGAGCGCGGCGCCAGGATACCGGGCATTTTCGAGCGTGCCCAGGTCCATGTCCTGCCCGCCGGCCGCATGGCCGGCGGCCCCATGGGCTGGCTGAAGGGGCTGCGCAATATCAAGGCCGGCCGCGACATGGCGCGCCGCCTTTATGAGACGTTTCAGCCCTCGGTGGTGGCAGGCTTTGGCGGCTACCCCGCGCTTCCAGCACTGCTCGCGGCGTTGAAGGACGATATTCCGACGGTCGTCCATGAACAAAATGCCGTGCTGGGCCGCGTCAATCGCCTGCTGGCGCGCAAGGTGAATGCCATCGCAACCGCTTATCCCGATGTGGAGCGGTTGGCCGACAGATTTTCGCACAAGGTCCATCTGGTCGGCAATCCCGTGCGGGAAGAAGTGCTGGCACTGCGGGAAGAGGATTATCCGGCGCTCAATGAGGACAGCGTGTTTCGCCTGCTCGTCACCGGCGGCAGCCAAGGGGCGACGATCCTGTCGAAAGTGGTGCCCGACGGCCTTGGCCTTCTGCCCCTCGGCCTGCGCCGCCGCCTTCAGGTGACGCAGCAATGCCGCCTGGAGGATATCGAGCAGGTGCGCGAAATCTATGCGGCGCTCGAAATTCCCGCCGACCTTGCCACCTATCTGCCCGACCTGCCCGAACGTCTGGGCTGGTCGCATCTGGTCGTCGCGCGGGCGGGGGCGTCCACCATATCCGAACTGACGGCCGCCGGACGGCCAGCGATCCTGATCCCGCTGCCCAGCGCGATGGACGATCATCAGACGGCCAATGTCCGCGAAATGGTCGCCTGCGGCGGCGCGCGGTCGATCCCGCAATCCAAATTTACCCCTGTGGAGTTTGCCAAACAAATGCAGAAACTGGCGCTGGAGCCCGGAGCGCTTCAAAATGCCGCAAAGCGCGCCAAGACGTGCGGCCGGCCCAATGCCGCGCGCGATCTGGCTGATCTTCTGGAAAGCATCGGTCCCGCGCCGATCACGAACGATGCGCTGCGTATCCGCCCCGCCGGACCCAAGATCAGCATGCAGGGAGTTCCGGCATGAAGGGCGTCGCGACCGACATCGGCACCATCCACTTCATCGGCATTGGCGGCATCGGCATGTCCGGCATTGCCGAGATCATGCACAATATGGGCTATAAGGTGCAGGGTTCCGACATCGCCGAAGGCTATGTGGTGCAGGGCCTGCGCGACAAGGGGATCAAGGTGATGATCGGCCACAAGGCCGAAAATCTGGGCGACGCCGCCGTGGTCGTCACCTCCACCGCGATCAAGCGCGGCAATCCGGAGGTCGATCTGGCGCTGGAGAAGCGCGTGCCCGTCATCCGCCGCGCGGAAATGCTGGCCGAACTGATGCGCCTGAAATCCACCGTGGCGGTCGCCGGTACGCACGGCAAGACCACGACCACGTCCATGGTTGCGGCGCTGCTCGACGCGGGCGGGATCGACGCCACCGTCATCAATGGCGGCATCATCAACCGCTACGGCTCCAACGCCCGCCTCGGCAGCAGCGACTGGATGGTGGTGGAGGCCGACGAAAGCGACGGCAGTTTCCTGCGCCTCGACGGTACGGTCGCGGTTGTCACCAATATCGATCCCGAACATCTCGATCATTATGGCAGCTTCGAAAAGGTGAAGGACGCCTTTGTCGAATTTGTCGAAAATGTTCCCTTCTATGGCGCGGCCCTGCTCTGTCTCGACCATCCGGAGGTGCAGGCCATTTTGCCGCGCGTGCAGGATCGCCGGGTCGTGACCTACGGGTTCAGCGCGCAGGCCGACATCCGCGGCGAAAATGTGGTGCCCGTCCCCGGCGGCAACCGCTTCGACGTGGTGATACGGGAACGCGACGGCTCCACCCGGCGGATCGACGGCATCGAAATGCCGATGCCGGGGCGGCACAATGTCCTCAATGCCATGGCCGCCGTCGGCGTGGCGTTGCACATGGGCATCGACGATTCGACCATCCAGAACGGCTTCGCGCAGTTCGGCGGCGTCAAGCGCCGCTTCACCAGGGTCGGCGCGATCGACCTGCCGGGCGGAGAGGCGGTTGTCATCGATGATTATGGCCATCACCCGGTCGAAATCCGCGCTGTGCTCGCCGCCGCCCGCGAAGGCGCGCAGGGCAGGGTGATCGCGGTCGTCCAGCCGCACCGCTTCACCCGGCTCCACGATTTGATGGATGATTTTCAGCAGGCCTTCAACGATGCCGATATTGTCTATGCCGCGCCGGTCTATCCCGCAGGCGAAGCGCCTATAGAGGGTGTCACGTCCGACGAGCTGGTAGCGGGTCTGCGGCGGCGCGGCCATCGGTCCGCCGCTGTCATTGCGGATGCCGACGATCTTGCCGAAACGCTGGCTGGCCAGATCGATCCGGGCGACATGATCATTTGCCTTGGCGCTGGCGACATCACCAAATGGGCTGCGGGCCTGGCCGGCGCGATCGAGGCGAAGCGAGGCGTGCCTGCATGATCCATGGCGCAGCCACTCTTCCCGCGCTCCGGGGCAGCATTGAGGAAAAGGGCAGCCTTGCCGACTTCATCTGGTTCCGGACCGGCGGCCCCGCTGAATATCTGGTGCGACCGAAGGATATCGACGATCTGTCGGCTTTCCTTCGCGATCTGGATCCGTCCGCTCCAGTCCTGCCGGTGGGTGTCGGCTCCAACCTGATCGTGCGTGACGGCGGCGTTCCGGGCGTTGTGGTGCGCCTACCCAAGGCGATGTCCAAGGTGAGCGTGGAGCCGGGCAATCGCGTCCGCGCGGGCGCTGCGGCCATGGGCATCAGCGTGGCGAGCGCCGCCCGCGACGCCGGTATCGCGGGCATGGAATTCCTGCGCGGCATTCCCGGCACCGTGGGCGGGGCAGTCCGCATGAATGCGGGGGCCTATGGCCGTGACGCATCCGACATATTGGTGGAATGCACCCTTGTCCTGCGGAACGGGCGTGTGGAGACATGGGAGGCATCGCGCCTCGCCTACAGCTATCGCCACAGCGAACTTCCCGAAGGCTCTGTCGTGGTTGAGGCCGTGTTTGAAGGTGTACCCGGAGACCCAGCCGCCATCGGCGCGGAGATGGACCGCATCGCGGCCGAACGCGAAGCCTCCCAACCGCTGCGCTCCCGCACCGGCGGTTCAACCTTCAAGAATCCCGAGGGCGACAAGGCCTGGCGGCTGATCGACGAGGCGGGATGCCGTGGCCTGATGAAGGGCGCGGCGCAGGTATCGGAAAAGCATTGCAACTTCCTCCTCAACCTCGGCGGCGCGAGCAGCGCCGACATCGAGGCGCTGGGCGAGGAGGTGCGCGCAAAGGTGAAGGACAAGAGCGGCGTGACGCTTGAATGGGAAATCCAGCGGATTGGGGTTGAGGGATGAGCGACACATCCTTCACCACATATTCTTCGTCATCCCCGCGAAGGCGGGAATCCATCTGCCGACCGCGCGTCTGGCGGATGGGTCAGGGGATGGATTCCCGCCTTCGCGGGAATGACGAATTTCAGGGAGTGTTCGCATGAGAGGCCCCTGGCATGTCGCGGTCC
>CBHCMH010000215.1:0-4281 GCA_965974445.1 uncultured Rhizorhapis sp. | reverse complement strand
ATGGTAAACGGAGCGATCAGGCCGCCAGCGGTTGGGCTTGTTCCACGAAACTGGTGAGGCTGATCAGCAGGTGGGGGCCATGTTCATTTTCCACGACCTTGTGCGCAAACGGCATCCAAGCCGGGTCCAATTGACCGCACAGAGGCAATTCACCAGCCGGGACGGACGCAATGTCGCTGACCGAGTCCACGGTCATGCCATAGCTGTGACCGGCAATATCGGTAATGATAGCGAATGAGCCGGGACGAGCCGTGGCGGGCCGGCCCCAGACCAAGGCCGCCGTGTCGATGATCGTCAGCACCCGGCTGCGCAGCGCGGACAGCCCGGCCACATGAGCGGGCACACGCGGGACGGGCGAGATTTCCGTCAACTTGACGACCGCTTCAATCTCGCCGGTGGGAATGGCGACATCGGTTCCGCCGATCCGGGCAAAAAGATAAAGCTGGCTCATCAGGCGGCCCTTTCCGTCTTGGCCAGTTCAATCGCGGCGATCAGCGCGTCGCGGTCGTAGCGATAGATGGAGTCGTCGTCCGGTCCCTGCGGCCTTTGCGCGTTCCGTAACTTCACCACCGGACGGTCCACGATGGATTCAACCACCGGCGATTGTGCAAGGCACAGAACGATGTCCGCCTCCTCGGGTTTTACGTCACCGCCCATCACCGCTTCATAACCGGCCTGCCGGATAAGCGGCGCCAGTATTTCCTGCATCCAGGGGTCGTCCCTGTCGGCCAGCAGGCAGCGAACCGGCCGCGCCTTCACCACTTCCTCCGGCATGGAAGCGAACAGTTGATAGGGGTCGATCACCTCATATTGGCGGCCCTCAATGACGGTTATTCCCCCGACAATGCCACTACGGCAGGCCACATCGGGAATGACCGGCATCTGGACGATATCCATGATGTGGGCGACCGGATAGCAAAGCTCGCGATCGCCCTCGCTCAGGCGGAGAGCCGTGACAATGCCCTCTGGAGCGTCTGTCAACCCATGAACCACCGGCAGCAGCTTACCATCGATGCGGACGAACCAGCGCCCGGCGGACTGGGCGAAATGGCTGATCGCTATATCCTCGACCCGCTCGACCAGCGATAATTTGAGAAGCCGTTCCTCGCCGCTACGCTCCGTGAACATCAATGCGCTCACCAGCTCGTCCGCGCTATTATCTTCCACCGGCCCGCGATGTTCTTTCGCTTCCGCTTCGCCATCGATCATCGGCAGCATCGCGGCGCTGGCAAGGCCGCTGGCATCAAGCAGCAGCATCGGCTGACCATTATCCGGCAACGTCATGCCCGCATAGAGTCCGGACGCCATCACCAACGGAGAGGCGGGACGAATGACCAGCTCCTCATGATTGTCCACGGCCTGCACGCCCAATGCAAAGGGTACGCCGGAGGTCGAGCGGATGACGATGATGGTGCGCTTGCCCGCCTCCTGCGCCCGTTCCAGACATAGCAAATCCTCCAGGTCGATCATCGCATGGCGCACATTCCGGATCGTCGCGACACGCGCACCGCCCACGCTGGAGATTGACAGGGTCTCGTTATTGTCGTGCAGGATCTCGACCACGGCGGCACGGGGAACCGCGAAATGCTGTCCTCCCGCGCGGATGATGAGGCCTGGAATGATAGTGAGGGTCAGCGGCACCCGCAGCGTGATGCGAAGGCCCTTGCCCGGCTGGTTGTCAACGGCGATGATCCCGCCGATCTTTTCGACATTGGAACGCACCACGTCCATGCCGACGCCCCGGCCCGAAACAGCCGTCACCGCGCTTGCCGTAGATAGGCCTGCCGCGAAGATGAGGTCCAGCTTTGCCGCCTCGCTCAGCGTCGCGGCCTTATCCTGGCTGATGATGTCGGCGGCGACCGCTTTGGCCACCAGCTTGCCGGTGTCGATCCCGCGCCCGTCGTCGGCAATCTCTATGACGATCTGGTTGCCGGACTGATGCGCGGCGACGCGCAGATGACCCGTCTCGGACTTACCCGCCTTCAACCGGTCCCCAGGCGATTCAATGCCGTGATCGATGGCGTTACGGACGATATGGGTCAGAGGGTCAACGACCATCTCCACCATTTCGCGGTCCATTTCTACGTCGCCGCCCTCGATCGTCAGCGCGATCTTCTTGCCCAGGTCGCGGCCAAGGTCGCGAACCATGCGCGGGATGGCGACAAACAGGCGATCGATGCGCTGCATGCGGGTCTTGCTGATGGAATCGCGCATGTCGGCAACGCAGCTTGAAAGCCGCTCGAAGGCGCTTTCCAGTTCCGGATCGGAAAAGCGTTCGCGCAACTTGCGGGACAGTTCGTTGCGCGCCAGCACCATATCGGACACGCCGTTCATGAGCTGATCAATCAGGCTGAGCGGCAGACGGATGCTGCGCATCCCTCCGGCAGCGCGCTTGGATTCAACGTTGGCCGGCGCGATTGCCGCACTCGCAGCCTTCTCGGTACCCGGCTCACCACCGGCATCGCCGTTCAACAGCGCCTCGATCAGCAGTTCATCGCTCTCACTGGGCACTGAGGCTCCCGAGAGCACAGCCTGCGCCAGTTCGCCGATGCGGTCCATGATCGCGAGGACGGCGCTGACCGTCGCCGCGTCGGGATCGCGCTTGCCCGCGCGAATGTCGGAAAGAACATCTTCAGCGGCATGGCTCAGCCGTTCAAATCGCGGGAGATTGAGAAATCCGCAGCTGCCCTTGACGGTGTGAAAAAACCGAAAGATCGCATCCAGCCGCTCCCGGTCCATGGGATCGGCCTCCCACGCGACGATTTCGCCGGCCAGAGCCTCCATGGTTTCCTGCGTTTCGGAAATGAATTCCGCGAGTAACTCGTCCATATGGTCCCGTCCGGCAGCCAGTCAGGACGCACCATGTCGAATGTTGGTTAAGGGCGGGTTAAAGGCCGCTTACCGCTGAGGAATGCTGACGCCGAACAGCAGTACCGGATCGGCGGGATCGGACAGCATGACCTGCCCGCCAACCTCACTCACAATCTGATGCACCATCCAGGCCGCGGCGGCGCGGGGCGTCAGAGCCGCCTCACTGCATTCGCCCTGAAGCGCGGCGCGCAATTCACCGTCCAGCACGATCCGGGGGCCTTCGGCGCGCACCACGATCTCGGTGCAGCCGTCACGGCTTTCCGCGCCGATGTCGAGCTGTCCGCCGCGCACCAGCGCCTCGCCCGCGATCAGTGACAGGTTGAGCAATATCTTGACCGCCGCCTTGCTGAGGCTGTCCTCGGCCACCAGCCAGCCGACATTGACCCGTCCGGTTGACGCAAACACGCCCTCGATCGCGGCCTTGGCCTCATTGGCCGGCACTATGTCGCCAAAACCGCCAGCCGAACCAAAGGCCAGACGGAAATATTTGAGTTTATTGGCCGACGTGCGCGCGCTTTCCGCGAGCAGTTCCAGGCAGCGGGCGCGCATTTCCGGATCATTCTCATCCGCCAGCAGCTCAAGGCCGTTGTTGAGCGCACCGATCGGGCTCAGCAAATCATGGCATAGGCGGGAACACAACAGGGCGGCGAAGTCGATACTCTTTGCGGTCATTCATCTTCATCCTGTGCGGGTAAAATGGCCTTGCCCCAAGCCTAATGCAGGAGCGGGACTCTCTATGCAAGCTCGACATCGCCGTAAAAGTCCATCGCTTCAGCGCGGAAACGGCCATGAACGGCGCCGGTCTCACCTGCCCGCCAGAGCGCGGCCTCATTCCCCGCGACCAGCAGCCAAAGGGAACCGTCCGCCAGGGCGCATCGCGCGTCGGTGGCCGAGGGAACCGCTTCGCCAGCGGGATGGGAATGATAATGACCAATGATCTGCGGCCCGCCGGCCCTTGCCATCTTGTGCGCAGCCAGCAGCACGGACGGGTCCAGTTCGAAATGTCGCGCCGGATCAGCCGCGACATTGGCCGCGAAGTGGACTTCGCGAATATGGTCCGGCGAGCCCAGCAGCAGTCCGCAACGCTCCAGGCTCCTCCCCTGCGCGGCGTCGGCCAGGATCGCGTTCAGCAGGGTTCTTGATATGCGCACCGCCATTTCTATATCCTAATACGTGAATTCGGGGGCTGCCAGCATCAACACCATCATCACCGGCGATTGCGACGGCATGCGGCTTGACCGCGCGCTCGCGACCCTTTTGCCCGATGTGTCGCGCGAAAGGCTGAAGGCGCTGATCCTGGAGGGAAAGGTCACGCAAAACGGCCGCGCCGCCGTCGCCTCCCCCTCTCACAAGGTTAGCGAGGGCGAATGCTATGACATCATTGTCCCGCCCCCGGTGGAGGCGCAGGCG
>CBHCMH010000214.1:0-4298 GCA_965974445.1 uncultured Rhizorhapis sp. | reverse complement strand
GCCAGGCGGCCCGGTCCGGAGGCCCGGTCCGGGGCGGTCGGTTCCCTTCGGCGGCGGCGGCTATGTTGACGGCTTCGTCTATCATCCGCGCGAAAAGGACATATTGTACACGCGAACTGACATTGGCGGCCTGTACCGTTACGATTATGCCACCAAACAGTGGATTCCGCTGCTGGATCATTTGAGCCGCCAGGATGGCGACCTCATGGGCGTGCTCAGCATCGCGCTCGATCCCGCCAACCCCGACAAGGTTTATGCCGCCTCCGGTCTCTATCTCAACCAATGGTCGCGCAAGGGCGCCATTTTGCGGTCCAATGATCGCGGACGCAGCTGGCAGGCCGCCGAGCTACCGATTCATGTGGGCGGCAACGCCGACGGACGCGGCAGCGGCGAGCGCCTTCTCGTCGATCCACGCAATCCGATGGTTCTTTATTATGGTTCCAACCAGGACGGCTTGTGGAAGAGTACGGACGGCGGTCAGAGCTTCGCGCGCACCGGCGCGGCCCAGCGCTCGTTCAGCCTGGTTGCGGCCGCCCCGTCCGACGCTTCATCGCTGTGGGCCGGCACGGCCGATGGCGGGGGCAGTCTTCTTGTCAGCCGCGATGGCGGTCAATCCTTCGAACCGGTCGAGGGACTTCCCGCCATGGTGCCGCAGCGGCTGGCTTTCGCCTCCGACGGGTCGCTCTATGTCACCTTCGCGAAGGGCGATGGACAAGTCGCGGTCAATCCCAATAACGCAACCAGCGGCGCGGTTTGGAAGCGCGATGGCAAGAGCGGCAAGTGGCACGACATCACGCCAAAAGGCCCCACCCCCGTCCCGGCTTATGGTTTCTCGGGTATCGACGTGGCGCGTGACGGCACGGTCGCGGTGTCGACACTGAGCCGCTGGTACCCCGGGGACGACATCTTCGTGTCCCGCGACGCCGGAGAACATTGGACCAGCTTGTCGGAAAGGGCACGCCGCCTGCCGACGGGCTATCCCTGGCTGGTCAACTACCTGAAGGGCGTGGACCGGATCGGCCATTGGATTTCGGACCTGAAGTTCAACCCGTTCAATCCCGACGAGATGGTCTATGGCACCGGCTATGGCCTGTGGATGAGCCGCAATTTCATCTCGGCCAAAGCGAACGAAACAGTCGATTTCGACTTTGCCGTGCGCAATCTTGAGGAAACGGCGACACTGCAACTGGTGTCACCCACCGGCGGCGCGAGCGTCATGGCGGCCATGGGCGATATTGCCGGCGCCGCGTGGGACGATTTGAACCGCTCGCCATCGGCAGGCCTGTTCACGCCGAACACCGAGAATAATTTCAGCATCGACTATGCCGGCCTCAAGCCAGGAATGGTCGTGCGCACCACCGCGAATTCGCCAAACAACGGATTTATGTCGCGGGACGGCGGCGCGAGCTGGGAGTCTTTTGCATCGACGCCCTTCCGGAAACCCGAACAGGGCGAAGGCTGGCGGAACCCGGGCAGCATCGCGATTTCGGCGGCCGGCACTTCGCTCGTCTGGGCGCCCGAAAGGGACGGCGTCTATTATTCGACCGATGGCGGGAAGAGCTGGCAACGGTCCGCCGGATGGCCGGTCGACAAGGAACAAACGCTGCTACCCATCGCCGACAAGGCCGCCGACCGCATTTTCTATGTCTTCGACCGATCCACGTCGCGCATCCTGGCGAGCGGTGACGGCGGCGCGCATTTCGATGTCCTGGTCGATGGCCTGCCAAAGCTGGAGCCGTGGCAGAATGCGCGGCTCGCCGTCGTGCCAGGCCGCATACGCGACCTGTGGTTCGTCACTCCGTTCGGGCTGTTCCATTCGCCCGACAGCAAGTCGAAGATGAAGCAGATCAGCAGTGTCGAGGAAGCCTGGCTGATTTCGTTCGGCGCGCCCATGGTCGAGGGAAGCTATCCGGCCATTTACCTGTGGGGCAAGGTGAAGGGCGTGGAGGGATTGTGGCGGTCGGACGACAGGGCCGCAAGCTGGGTGCGGATCAATGACGATGCCCACCGCTATGGCGAATTGCGGGCTATCGCCGGCGACACGGTCGAACCCGGCTTGCTTTACCTTGCGCCGCACGGACGCGGCGTCATTGTCGGAGCGCCCGCGAGCAGGCCCGCCGCCGCAAATGCCGAATAGCGCCGCATCATCATCGGCGACGCCCCAGAAGAGGCGTCGCCCGCTTCTTGTCAGGCGGCAAGCGCCTCTGCGCCGGCCTTCCAGTCGAGGTCCAGGCTTTCCGCCACCGCCCGGTTGGTGACCACGCCGCGATGAACGTTGAGCCCGGCCATCAGGCCCGGATCGGCGAGCAGCGCCTCAAGCCCCTTGTCGGCCAGCGCCAGCCCGAACGGCAGCGTTGCGTTGTTGAGCGCATGGCTCGACGTCAGCGGCACCGCGCCGGGCATGTTGGCGACGCAATAGTGGATGACGCCATCCACCTCATAGGTGGGCTCGTTATGCGTTGTCGCGCGGCTGGTTTCAAAGCAGCCGCCCTGGTCGATCGCGACATCGACCAGCACCGCGCGCGGCTTCATGAGGCCCAGCATCTCTCGCGTGATAAGCCGGGGGGCGCTGGCGCCGGGCACCAGAACGGCGCCAATCACCGCGTCGGCGGCCGCAATTTCCTGCTCGATCGCCTCAATGGTTGAAACCCGCGTGCGGACCCGGCCGTCGAACAGCTCGTCCAGCTGACGCAGACGCGGAATGGACCGGTCGATGATGCTGACCTCGGCGCCCAGACCCACGGCCATGCGCGCCGCATGGGTGCCCACTACGCCGCCACCAATCACAACGACCCGCGCGGGCTGCACCCCGGGAACACCGCCGAGCAGCAAGCCGCCACCGCCATTGAAGCGGCGCATGGCCGTTCCGGCTGCCTC
Organism: uncultured Rhizorhapis sp.; assembly: GCA_965974445.1. Classification (GTDB taxonomy): domain Bacteria; phylum Pseudomonadota; class Alphaproteobacteria; order Sphingomonadales; family Sphingomonadaceae; genus Rhizorhapis. The sequence continues at coordinate 1,421 of CBHCMH010000214.1, read as the reverse complement.
GATCGAAAGCCGTCCGGCAACTTCGCTCATCGGAGCGAGCAGGGGCAGGCCGCCTGACGCGTCAGTGACGGTTTCATATGCGATGGCCGTGCATCCCGAAGCGACAAGACCGCGGGTCTGCTCCGGATCCGGCGCCAGGTGGAGGTAGGTAAAGAGGATTTGCCCCTCGCGCAGCTGCGTCCATTCGGATGGCTGCGGCTCCTTCACCTTCACGATCATTTCCGACTGCGCGAAAACTTGCGCCGCGTCGGCGGCGATGGCCGCACCAGCCGCAACATAAGCCGCGTCGTCAGCCCCGATGCCAAGGCCAGCACCGCTCTGCACCAGCACGTTGTGACCGCGCCCCACATATTCCCGTACTGCGCCGGGCGTCAGCCCGACCCGATATTCATGAGTCTTGATTTCCGTAGGAACGCCGATCCGCATAAGTGCCTCCTTGAAATGGTGGCGAATAATATCCCAAATCCGGCACGGCTTCTCAGCAAAGTTGTTGACCTTAAGAGAGCATTACGCGCATATTGAGCGCACATACCCTAGCATACGCGGATTTTATGCAACTTGATCGGATTGACCGGAGAATCCTGCAACTCCTGACCTCCAATGGACGAGCCACGCAGGGAGAATTGGGTGACGCGGCCGCGCTTTCCCCCAGCGCGGCGGCCCGGCGGCAAAAGGCGCTGGAGGATGACGAGATCATCTCCGGATATCGGGCCGACCTCAACCTCCGGAAGCTCGGCTTTACGGCGACGGTGATGGTAACCATCACCCTGGACAGCCAGAGCGATGAGGCGCTCGACGCTTTTGAGCGCGCGGCGGCCGCCAGCCCTTCCGTGCTGCGATGCCATCTGATGTCCGGGCGCGACGACTATCTGCTGATTGTCCTGGCCCGTTCGCTAGAGGACTATGAGCGCATTCACCGGCAGGAAATCGCCTCGCTGCCGCGCGTGGCGCGAATCGAAACGGCCTTTGCACTCCGGGAGGTCGTGAACAGAGCCGTCCCCCCGGGGCTTTTCACATAGGCCGGAGGGGCACTCCGAGCGAAGACGGCGCGCATCTATTCCCGATGAAGCGCAGCCAGTCCCGACAGACCAAGCTGCCCATCAATCTGCGCCATCAGCCGGTCGAGTCCCGCTTCATCCTTGGCCTCCGCGCGAGCGACCAGGACATCCTGAGTGTTGGACGCCCTGAGCAGCCACCAGCCGTCCGCTGTGTTGACCCGCGCTCCATCAGTGTCGTTCACCTGCGCGCCATCGGCCTTCAATCGCGCCAGCACCTCATCGACGACGGCGAACTTGCGGCTTTCATCCACCTGAAAGCGCATTTCGGGTGTGTTGACCATCGCGGGCATGGCGCCGCGCAGCTCCGTGACGCTTTTTCCGAGCGTCGCTGAGGCGCGAATCAGGCGCACGGCGGAATAGATG
>CBHCMH010000213.1:0-4307 GCA_965974445.1 uncultured Rhizorhapis sp. | reverse complement strand
GGAACCTTCGCGCTTCTTCACCTTCTTCAGCAACACGCCCGAATCCGTCCACATGCTGACGCAGCTCTACAGCGATCTCGGCACGCCGACCGGCTATCGGGAAATGAACGGCAACAGCGTCCACGCGCTGCGCCTCATCAACGCCAAGGGCGAGTCCGTTTTCGCCAAGTTCAACTGGAAACCGCATCAGGGCGTAAAGACCCTCTCGGCCGCCGACGCGGCGAAGCAGCCCTTCGATTATATGACGCAGGATCTTTACGGCAACATCGCGGCGGGCAATTTCCCCAAATGGGATCTCTATATCAAGGTCCTGAAGGTCGATGACATCGCGAAGCTCGATTACAACCCGTTCGACGCCACGAAGGACTGGTACGGCATTCCGGAAACGAAGATCGGCACGATGACGCTCAATGAAGTGCCGGAGAATTTCTTCGCCAGCACCGAACTGGCGGCCTTCGCCCCGTCCAACCTGGTGCCCGGCATCGAGCCCTCGCCGGACCGCCTGCTGCAGGGCCGGCTGTTCAGCTATGCCGACACGCACCGGCACCGCATCGGCGGCAACGCGATGCAGCTGCCCATCAATGCCCCGCGCGTTCCCGTCGTGAACAACAATCAGGATGGCGTGATGCCGAGCAGGGTTTCAGGCTCCGACGTCAACTTCTTCCCTGCGGGCGACAAGGCGACATCGGCCAGCTTCAACTACACCCCCTATGAGGTGAGCGGCCTTGCCCAGGCAAAGCCCATCGCGAAGACCAACAACTTCGCGCAAGCGGGCATTTTCTACCGCCAGCTTGGGGCGAAGGAGAAAGAGGCGCTGATCCGCAACCTGTCGGGCGACCTCAATCAGGTGAAGGACATGAAGGTGAAGACCGTCATGGTCAGCTACTTCTATCAGGCCGACAAGGATTATGGCGCCCGCCTTGGCAAGGCGACCGGTCTCAATATGGGCGAAGTTGAAAAAGCCGTTGCCGAATATCGCGCGGCGCATGCGGATCGGGTCGCCATGCGCTGATGCGGTCCGGGCCGGGGCGCTCCCCCTTGGTCATCCGACCGCCCCGGCCCGTTTGCTACTTTCCATTTACGAATTTCGTCGTTCCCGCGAAGGCGGGAACCCATCTCCCGACGTAAAGGCAAGCGGTCAGGCCGGGAGATGGATCCCCGCCTTCGCGGGGATGACGATAAAAATGGGAACTTCGCAACGATCCCGGATGGGGCTTCCCCCCAGTCTCGTCATTCGTAACCGACCCGACCTCCGCCAATTCCCCCTAGCCCAAATCCGCCGCCTCCGCTAAGGGGCACGCCATGACCACCGCCACCACCGAAATCACTCCGCAGGTCGTCGCCGACCATGGCCTCAACGAAGAAGAATATGCCCGCGTCCTCCACGCGCTGGGCCGCGAGCCGAACCTCACGGAGCTTGGCATCTTCTCCGTCATGTGGTCGGAACATTGCAGCTATAAATCCAGCCGCATCCACCTGAAAAAGCTGCCCACCGAAGGCCCGCAGGTCATCTGCGGCCCCGGCGAGAATGCGGGCGTGGTCGATATCGGGGATGGGCAAGCCGCGATCTTCAAGATGGAGAGCCACAACCACCCGAGTTACATCGAGCCCTATCAGGGCGCGGCGACCGGGGTTGGCGGCATATTGCGCGACGTCTTCACCATGGGCGCGCGTCCCATCGCCAACATGAATGCGCTCCGCTTCGGCCGGCCCGATCATCCCAAGATGCGCCACCTCATATCCGGCGTCGTTTCCGGCATCGGCGGCTACGGCAATTGCGTCGGCGTCCCCACCGTGGGCGGAGAGGTCAATTTCCACCCCGCCTATGACGGCAACATCCTGGTCAACGCCATGACAGTGGGCGTAGCCGACACCGACAAGATCTTCTATTCGGCGGCCAGCGGCGTCGGCAATCCGATTGTCTATGTCGGCTCCAAGACCGGCCGCGACGGCATCCACGGCGCGACCATGGCGAGCGCCGATTTCGGCGAGGACAGTGATGAAAAGCGCCCCACCGTCCAGGTCGGCGACCCCTTCACCGAAAAGCTGCTGATCGAGGCGTGCCTGGAACTGATGGCATCCGACGCCATCGTCGCCATTCAGGACATGGGCGCGGCAGGACTCACCAGCTCCAGCGTCGAAATGGCGTCGAAGGGCGGCGTCGGCCTGTTGCTGGACATGGACAAAGTGCCCCAGCGCGAAACCGGCATGACCGCCTATGAAATGATGCTGTCGGAAAGCCAGGAGCGCATGCTGATGGTCCTGAAGCCCGGCAAGGAAGCCTTTGCCGAGGCGATCTTCCACAAATGGGAACTCGACTTCGCGGTCATCGGCGAGGTGACGGACACCGGCCGCATGGTCCTTGTCCACCATGGCGAGACCGTCTGCGACATTCCTCTCGCCCCGCTGGCAGATGACGCCCCGCTCTACGACCGCCCCGCCATGCCGCGCGAGGACTACAAGGTCTGGACCGGCGTCAAGCCGCTTGACGACGTGCCCCAAAGCACCGACCTCACCGCCGATCTCCTCAAACTCATGGCCAGCCCGGACATCGCCAGCCGCCGTTGGATCTGGGAGCAATATGACCACAAGGTCGGGGCCGACACCGTGCAGGCCCCCGGCGGCGACGCAGCAGTCGTCCGCGTCCACGGCACGCAAAAGGGCATCGCGATCAGCACTGACTGCACCCCGCGCTATTGCTATGCCGACCCTTATGAAGGCGGCAAGCAGGCCATCGCCGAATGCTACCGCAATTTGAGCGCGGTCGGTTCCACCCCCCTCGCCGTCACCAACTGCCTCAACTTCGCAAACCCCCAGCGCCCCGAAATCATGGCGCAGTTCACTGGCTGCCTCGAAGGCATGGGCGACGCCTGCCGCGCGCTCGATTTCCCGATCGTGTCGGGCAATGTCAGCCTCTACAATGAAAGCAAGGCGACGGGCGGCGGCAGCGCCATCCTGCCCACGCCAGCCATCGGCGGCATCGGCCTGCTGAAAGACATCGCGCAAACGGCGACGGTGGCCTTCAAGGCCGACGGCGAAGCCATCTACGTCATCGGCGAAACGCAAGGCCATCTCGGCCAGTCCCTCTACCTGCGCGAACTCCACGCCCGCGAAGACGGCCCGCCTCCGTCCGTCGATCTGGCCAAGGAACGCGCCCACGGCGATTTCGTCAGCGCCCTTGTCGCGCACGGCAAAGTCACCGCCGTCCACGACATTTCCGACGGCGGCCTGCTCGTCGCGGTCGCGGAAATGGCGCTCGCCGGAAACATCGGCGCCACCCTGAATGGCATCGCTGACGCCGCCACAGCCTTCGGCGAGGACCAGGCCCGCTATATCGTCACCACAAGCAATGCCTCGGCGCTGGAAGCGACAGGCGTGCCCGTGACGCGCATTGGGACCACCGGCGGCGACGCAGTCAAGGTGAATGGGGCAGAGGCCAGCCTGACGGACTTGCGCAAGGCCCATGAAGGCTTCTTCCCGGCGTTGATGGAGGGATGATTCGCACTTTCCGGAGAAATGGTGAATGAAGGATGCTCTGACCATCGAGGAGTATCGCGCCGCCATTTCGCAGGAACTGGGCGTGTCCGACTGGATACTGGTGGATCAGGCGCGCATCGACCGCTTCGCGGATACGACGGAAGACTGGCAGTTCATTCATGTCGATCCGGTTCGCGCGCAACATACGCCCTTTGGCGGGACGATCGCGCATGGCTTTCTCACCCTCTCCCTGCTTGGCGGGATGATTGCATCCGCCGTGCCCCCGGTGGAGGGCGCGGGCCTGGGACTGAATTACGGCCTGAACAACCTGCGATTTCTGGCGCCCCTTCGGTCCGGAAAGCGCGTGCGCGGCCGTTTCCGTCTGAAGGACTTCGCGGAGCGCGCGCCCGGCCAATGGCTTTCCACCCTCGAGGTCACGATGGAGATCGAGGGAGAGGAAAAACCGCCGCTTTCGGCCGACTGGATTGTCCTGTCGATCCTGCCCGCTATTTGAGGCCGGACCCGCGCGGTCGCCCCGATACGCGCGCCGGCGACCGGTTGCCCGGATTTCACGACGAAAGGAAACAGGGCAAATGCCCGCGAAAGATGGCCGTTTGCCGCCTCGCACAGCCGCACCTCCACCTTGTCCGGTCCGTAAAAATTACTCCCGAATTATACCGTCAGAGGGCTGGAAATCCTGCAAAAACAAGGCGCGTGAGAAAATTTTGGACGAGTTCGACCGCACAATAGCCGCAGCGGCGGCAGGGCAACAAATAATGCCACATTACAATAATTTCCACTTCCCCGGCCAACCCATTGCCTTTTAACAA